>DATJGQ010000532.1:0-4689 GCA_035494815.1 Gemmataceae bacterium | reverse complement strand
CCGCCCGGCGAAACGGCTTCTCTTTCAATACCGCAACCCACTCTTGCGAACATGCACCATCGGCTTGTCATCGGCATGCAATCGGCCGCCGACCACGCGGGCGATTAGCAGGTCGTGGTCCCCCGCGTCGCAGCGGCCGGCGACGCGGCAGTCCAAGTGTGCGAGCGCGTCCTTGAGTACCGCAACACCCGCGGCCGTTCGCTCGACGACGAACCCGGTGAACGCCGGCTCGCCCGGCTCGAAGCCTTTGCCGAAGTGCTTCAAAAACTCTGTCGCGTGGATCGGCACGATGTTGAGTGCGAACGCCGCCCCGTCCGTTAACAGCTCGTGGACGTACCGATCGCGGCGGACGGCAACACTCACCTGCGGCGGTTCAAACGAGCACTGCTGGACCCAACTGGCCAACATCGCGGTTTCCCGTTCATCCTGGCCCGCGGCCAGGACAAAGATGCCGCTCGGTACGCGACCCAAAGCGGCGGCAAGCGATTCGACGTCGGCCATGTCCGCTCACTTCTTCAGCAGTTCGGCGACCAGTTGTCCGATCTTTTCGTAGTCGACGGCCTTGTCGACGAATTTCTGTTCCAGCCCGCCGTCCTTGTTGAACACGATCACCAGTGGTGGCCCGTCGATTTTCAGCTTCGACTGCCAGACCTCTGGCTTCTCGTCGAGGATCAGGTTCGTGAACGTCGCCTTCTGTGCGTCGAGGAACTTTTGCACCTTCGCCTTTGTCTCGTCCTCGCTCAAGTCGTCGAGGCTGACGGAAATGGCAAGGAACGGGTCTTTCGCGTGCCTCTGATTCAACGCGACGAGCTTCGGGAACTCGCGCTTGCACGGGATGCAGTAGTCGGCCCAGAAGTCGAGCACGAGGACTTTGCCCTTGTTCTTCTTGACGACTTCGGTCAACCCGTCGTATTTGACGACGGTGACCGTGACCTTCCCGTCTTTGGCAGGCGGGCCGGCGGCGACAACAAGCAAAGACAGCGCGGCGAAGCCGGTGCACACGACTCTCATGGCTCTCCATCCTGGAATTCGGACCGGGGTCATTCAGCCATCGTAGCGGGAACGACAGCCGGTCGCCACGCCCCGTCACTGCGGTCGCCGAACGCGATATAGGGTTCCCTCAATCCTGGGCCCGCCCGGCGCGCCGGCCCGCATCATCCGCGTCTCGTAGGACCAGCCGAGTCGGTCGAGCGCCGCCCGCAAGTCCGCCGCCGGCTTGCGGTCCTGATCGGTCCACAGCCCGAGCCCGCCGGGCACGAGGACTCGGCGCATCAAGTCGATCAGCGGGTCCACGTTCCGCGCTTCGTAGATCAGGTCCGAGGCGAGCAGGACGTCGACGCGGAGGTCCGCCGGCGGGTCCCGCCAGTCGAACGGGCGTTCGACGAAGTCTTCGAACCCGTTGATCCGGGCGTTCGACGCCGCGAACCGCACCGCCGTCGCGTCGTAATCGCTGAAGATCACGCGCAACCCCCGCGCCAGCGCCGCGATCCCCGGCAGACCGAGCCCGCAGCCGACTTCCAATGCGGTCAGTCCCGCCGGCCACGTTTCCGCCAGGATCGCTTTCGCTAGCATTCGCGCCGACGGCCACAAGTCCGCCCAATACGGCATGTATTCGTCCCGATCGAACGCGGCCCGGATGACCGGATGGTCGAGCATGTCGTCGGAATTCTCAGGCCGGTCGATTAGGAATGTCGTCGGGCCAAGAATCACACGCTCGCGGACCGTTCCGGGAATCGCGTCGGCCGGCGTCAGCGGCAGAGATGGGTGCATGGGATTACACCGTGCCAACGTGTTGCAATAATTCGGCGTGGGTGAGCGGGCGCGTCGTCGGAAACAGGCAATATCCGGCCGGCGTGCCGACCGAGTCGAGGATCAGCTGCCGATCGTTGGGCACGATGAAACCGGCGTCCGTTGGGATGTGCCCGGTGATCAACAAGTCGGCGTCGATCGCTTCGAGGAAGCGGCGGACGTGCTCGGCCCGCACGTCGCGTCCCCAGACGAGCAGGTGCACCGAACCGTTCGAGTCCATGTCTTCGGGAACTGCATCGCGCTCGAGGTCCGACAAGTGAAAGCGGTCGAATTTGAGTGCCGCCGGCAGACTGTGCGTCAGAACCACGCGGTTCGGCGTCCGCAGCATGAGTGGCGCGGCGGCGATCAACTCCATGTAAGCCGCATAGACCTCAGACGCTCGTTCTCCATAGGCGGTCGCGACGCCACGCTCAAACAACTCATTCAGATCGTCGTCGCCCTTGAGAATCGCCCGGCCGGTGAACTGTCCGAATTCGTGGTTGCCCGGCAGGATGTGCACTTGCCGCGGGTACTGGCACTTCAAGGCGGCGGCCAGGTCGAGCAACTGGTGCGATTTGTCGCCGCCACCGTCCGGATAGCGGTTCGGGCCGTGGACCAGTTCCTGCAGCACAAGATGCCGCCGCCCGTGGTTGCACAGGTCCGCCTGCTTGAGGAGCGCCTGGAAGTTCGCCAGGTTTCCGTGGAGGTCCCCGGTGGCGAAGAGTTCTTCGACGTCCGTGAGTGTCACAACCCGCCCCTTGCGTCCGAGCGTGTCGCGGCAGGCGTCGATCGCGCGGCGGAGCGTTCGGAGCAGTTTGTCGGGATCGGGCATAGATTTAGCCCGCCGCTTGCGGCGGGGAGGCCCACCCGCCGCAAGCGGCGGGCTAAATGGCCGGGCGGCGAACCGGCGGCTCTTGCCAATGTTCCGGGCTTCTCCCAGAATCGATCTCGTAGGCAAGTGTATACCAACTCCTCCGGGCCGAGCACATGGAGCTGGCACGCAACCTCAAGATCGAGAGCGTCTCGCGACTGCAGCCGACGAAGCCGCTCACGCTCGACGTGCATTCGCCGGTGTCGGATGCCGTCGCGATGATGCGCGAGAACCGCGTCGGCTGCCTGCTGATCACCGACACCAAAAAACTCGCCGGCGTCTTCACCGAAAGGGACCTGCTCCGCCGCGTCATCGCGGCCGGCCACCCGCTCAACACACCCGTCGGCACGGTCATGACATCCGGCCCGGTGACGGTGACCGCGCAAGAGCCGATCCGCAACGCCATTCAGAAGATGGAGTCCGGCAGCTACCGCCACCTGCCGGTCGTGGACGGCACCGGCCGGCCGGTGGGTGTCCTATCGGTCAAACGGATTGTCCATTATCTGGTCGAGCACTTTCCCCGGACGATTTATACGCTTCCGCCCGAGCCGAACGCGTTTCCGCAAGAAGCGGAAGGGGCGTAACCCTCGACTGTTCCGCCGCGACCGGAGGGAGCGCTTTCTCGCGCTCTGTCCGGTCGCGGCGGTACAAACTGCCTCATCTTTTTTCGATTCATACCGCTCCCCGGACCGTCAGAGATACTAGAATGACTCTACAGAGCGTGTGCGTCCGATTCCTTATGAGGCTCTCATGACCGCCCCTTCGACCGCACCGGGGGCCGCGCCCGGCGGTGCCCGCACGACCGTTCAGGAACTTGACTCCGTTACCATCCGCTTCGCCGGCGACTCCGGCGATGGCATGCAGCTCGCCGGGACCCAGTTTACCAACGCGTCGGCCATTCTCGGCAACGACGTCAGCACCCTCCCCGATTTCCCCGCCGAAATCCGCGCCCCCGCCGGCACCCTCGCGGGCGTCTCGGGATTCCAAGTGCACTTTTCCAGTCACGACATCTATACGCCCGGCGACAAGCTCAACACGCTCGTCGCCATGAACCCGGCGGCGTTGCGGACCAACCTCCGCGACCTCGAGTCGGGCGGCATCCTCGTCGTCAATACCGACGCGTTCACGAGCCAGGACCTGCAGAAGGCCGGGTACACCGCCAACCCGCTCGAGGACGGTTCGCTCAACGGCTATCGCCTGATACGCGTGCCGATTACGACGCTGAACCGCGAGGCGGTCGGCCCGGCGCGATTGTCGACCCGCGACGCCGATCGTTGCCGCAACCTGTTCGCACTCGGGCTGGTTTACTGGCTGTATGAGCGGTCGCTCGACCCGACACTGAACTGGCTTAAGGCGAAGTTCGGCAAGAAGCCCGACGTTTTTAGCGCGAACTCCTTGACGCTCAAGGCCGGCTACAACTACGGCGAGACGACCGAGTTGCTGCCGGTTCACTACCGCGTGCCGAAGGCGAAGCTCCCCCCGGGCACGTATCGCAAGATCACCGGCAACGAGGCGACCGCCCTGGGCTTGCTGGCCGCGTGTCAGCAGGCGGAACTCGACTTGGTGTACGCAAGTTATCCGATCACCCCGGCCAGCGACATCCTCCATCAGCTCGCCGAGTGGAAGCGGTTCGGCGTGCGGGCGGTGCAAGCCGAAGACGAGATCGCCGCGATGGGTATGGCGATCGGCGCATCGTTCGGCGGCGCGCTCGGCGTCACCGGCACGAGCGGCCCCGGCGTCTGCCTCAAGAGCGAGGCGATCGGGCTGGCCGTCATGACCGAACTCCCGGTCGTGATCGTGGACGTACAGCGCGGTGGGCCGAGCACCGGCCTGCCGACCAAGACCGAGCAGGCCGACCTCCTGCAGTCGCTGTTCGGCCGCAACGGCGAGTGCCCGCTGCCGATCATCGCGTGCTCGACCCCGGCCGATTCGTTCGAGTGCGCGATCGAGGCCTTCGCCGTCGCCACCCGCTACATGACGCCGGTCATCCTGCTGACCGACGGTTACCTGGCTAACGGCTCGGAACCGTG
>DATJGQ010000531.1:0-3341 GCA_035494815.1 Gemmataceae bacterium | reverse complement strand
GACGACGGCTTCGTCGTCGATCTGACCGGGTTCTAAGGCGTATTTCCGTACAGCCGGGCCGCACCCGCGCGGCCCGGCTGTTTTCGTTTACCGGCCGGATTCCGTGATCGCCGCCTGCCACCAGCGCGGGCGGTACTCCTCCAGGTAGCCGAGCACGTCCCACTCGTCGTCGAGGTTGCGGTAGCCGCACGCCTTCAACTCGTCGATCGCCTCGGCGTTCGTCCAGCGGTCGTACTCCATCCGGTAGATTGCGACATACGCTCCGGTGCGATGCACGCCCGCGAAGCAGTGGACGAGCACCGGGAAGTTGACCGGGTCGTCCATTACCTTCAGGAAGCTCTGCACGCTCTCTTCGACCGGGGCCGGGCCGCCGATCGGCGACTCCCAGTGCCGCGGAGTGATGCGGACGTGTCGGATCGCCAGCTTCTTGCAAAACGCTTCCTCGGCCCAATCCGGCGGACGGTCCCCGGGCACCTCGGCGTCGCGGAGGGTGATGACGGTACGGATGCCGTAGTCGTGAATCACCCGCTCCAGACCGGCGAGCGTCATCTGCCCGCTGCGGTAAAGCACTTCTGGTTTAACCGTTCGGAAGTTGCGGAAGTGTTTCTGCCGGTAGGCTTCGTACCCCCACGGCAGCCCGACCAGGACCGCCACGACAAGAACGCCCATCGACCACGAGAGGAGCCGTGTCATGCCGCCGACCTCCATGCCGCGGGACAGAAAGCGGGCGGGATTGTACCGGAACCGGGCGACGGAGGGGAAGAGGCTTTAGGCTATAGGCCATAGGCTACAGGGAGGACAGTCAATCCGTCTTCCTGTAGCCTGTAGCCTGTATCCTCCAGCCTTTGGGACGCCATGCGCGAATACATCCTCGCCGAGCAGTTGCACGGCTTCACTCGGTCGCAGAAATGGCAGGCGGCCGTGCTGCCGTTCGGCGCCACCGAGCCGCACAACTTGCACATGCCCTACGGCACCGACACGCTGCAGGTCGAGGAGATCGGCCGCCGGGCGTGCGAGTACGCGTACAAGGCCGGGGCGAAGGTCGTCTTGCTGCCGGCCGTGCCGTTCGGCGTGAACACCAACCACCTGAAAGTCCCCGGCGCCCTCGCGCTCAGCATGACGCCGACGACGCTGCTCGCGATCCTGACCGACCTGATCGACGCGTTGAGTCGGCAAGGCGTGCGTAAGTTGCTTTTGCTCAACGGCCACGGCGGCAACGAGTTGAAACCGCTCACCCGCGAACTGCACCATCGCACGGACGTTTTCCTCTGCGTGTGCGACTGGTTCCGCGTCGCCGTGGACCACTACCCGACGCTCTTCGACCGCCCCGGCGAGCACGCCGACGAGGTCGAGACGAGCCTGGGCCTGGCGTTTTTCCCGGACCTGCTCAAGCCGGAACTCGCCGACGACGGGGCCGCGAAGCCGACGAAGCTCGAGGCCATCAACCGGGGCTGGGTGAGCATTACCCGCCCGTGGCATCTGCTCAGCAAGAACACGGGCGTCGGCGACCCGCGGTCCGCGACGGCGGAGAAGGGCCGCAAACTCATGGACATCCTGACCGAGCGGATCGGCCGGTTCCTGGTCGAGCTGGCGAACGCGCCGATGGACGAGACGTTTCCGTATTAACCCGCGGGGAGATGCGACATGCTTCGAGCGGCGGCGGTCGTTCTGCTCGTGGTTGCGCCGTTGCGGGCGCAGGATCAACCGATCCTGATCAAACCCGCGCGCGTCTTCGACGGCCGCGGCGCGACGCACGAGGGCTGGGTGGTGCTCGTCCGCGGGGAGCGGATCGCCGCCGTCGGGACCGCGGGTGATGTCCGCGCTCCCGACGCTGCCCGCACGATCGAGCTGCCGGGGATGACGCTTCTGCCCGGGCTCATCGACGCGCACTCACACCTACTGCTGCACCCGTACAACGAAGCACTCTGGGACGACCAGGTCCTCAAGGAATCGCTGACCGTCCGCGTCTGCCGCGCGACCAAACACGCCCGGGACAACCTGCTCTCCGGCTTCACGACGCTCCGCGACCTGGGCACCGAAGGCGCCGGCGACGCCGATGTCGGCCTTAAGCAGGCGATCGAGAAAGGCATCATCCCCGGCCCGCGGTTGTTGACGACGACGCGGGCGATCGTCGCCACCGGCACCTACGCCCCGAAGCGATTCGATTATGCCTACTCCATTCCACAAGGCGCCGAGGAGGCCGACGGCGCGACGCTGCAAAAGGTCGTCCGCGACCAGATCGGCCGCGGCGCCGACTGGATCAAAGTCTACGCCGACTATCGTTACGGCACGGGGCCCGGCGCCAAGCCGGCGTTCACGCTCGACGAACTCAAGCTGATCGTCTCGACGGCCCGCGACGCGAACGTCCCCGTCGTCGCCCACAGCACGAGCAAGGAGGGAATGAAGCGGGCGGCGACTGCCGGCGTCCAGACGATCGAGCACGGCGACGACGGCGACGTGGCCACGTTTCGCGTCCTGGCCGAGCATAACGTCGCGTACTGTCCGACGCTCGCCGCGGCGGAGGCGTACGCCCGCTACGGCGGTTGGCAGACGGGGACACCCGAGCCGCGGACATTGCGGTCGAAGCGCGAGAGCTTCAAAGCCGCGCTTGAAGCCGGGGTGACGATCTGCAACGGCAGCGACGTCGGCGTCTTCCCGCACGGCGACGCCGCCCGCGAGATCGAAATGCTCGTCGAGTACGGCCTGACCCCGCCGCAGGCGCTGGTCGCCGCGACAGGGACTGCGGCGAAGGTGCTGCACATGGATCGGCGAATCGGGGCGATCCAGCAGGGTCTCCTCGCCGATCTGGTCGCGGTCGAGGGTGACCCGACCAAGGACATTAAGGCGCTGCGGAAACCGCGGTTCGTCATGAAAAGCGGACAGGTCCACCGGGCGCCGTGAGACGATACGATGCGTGCCGCCGATCTGGTCGCCTTCTGCCGAGGCCTGCCGCATGCCACCGAAGACGTCAAGTGGGGCAAGGACCTCTGCTTCTCGATCGGCGGCAAGATGTTCGCGGCGTTTCACACGGAAAACGGACATCTGCCGTTCGGCTTTAAGTGCACGCCGGAGGAGTTTGAGCGGCTGACGGTCGCCGACGGGATTATGCCGGCGCCTTACGCGGCCAGGTTTCATTGGGTGAGCGTGACGACGCGAGACGCGCTGCCGCTGGCGGCGGCGAAGGCGCTCGTGCGCGAGTCGTACGAGTTGGTCAAGGCGGGGTTACCGAAGAAAGTCCGCGAGCGACTCGGTTAGCGACGCTTCGGAGAAGCGTAGATGGCGAGGTCGCGATCCACGCTTCTCCGAAGCGTCGCTCACGAGATCCCGTTAGTACGCCCCCG
>DATJGQ010000530.1:0-3382 GCA_035494815.1 Gemmataceae bacterium | reverse complement strand
GCGACAAACTCGATCACGTAATCCCCCACCGGCACGCTCCGCACGAGCTTCTGCAGGTTCGAGATCGCCTTGCCGCTCAAGACCTTCGTCAACTCGTTCGCCTCGTCCTTCGCCGTCATCGACAGGATCCGCTTCTCTTCTTCGAGCGTCGGATAGTCCACCTTAATGTTGAACATGAAGCGGTCGAGCTGGGCTTCCGGGAGCGGGTAGGTCCCCTCCTGCTCGATGGGGTTTTGGGTCGCGATGACGAAGAACGGGTCGGGCAGGTTGTAGGTCTCCTGGCCGGCGGTGACCTGTCGTTCTTGCATCGCCTGCAGGAGCGCCGCTTGTGTCTTCGGCGGCGTGCGGTTGATTTCGTCGGCGAGGACGATATTCGCGAACACCGGCCCCTTCACGAAACGGAACTCGCGGCGGCCGGCCTCGGACTCGTCGAGGATGGACGTCCCCGTGATGTCCGACGGCATCAGGTCCGGGGTGAACTGGATGCGTTTGAAACTGATGTCGAGGATCTGCGCGATCGAGCTGACCATGAGCGTCTTGGCCAGGCCCGGCACGCCGACGAGCAGGCAATGCCCGCGGGTGAAAACGGCGGCGAGGATCTGCTCGATGACGTCCGTCTGGCCGATGACGACCCGCCGGAGTTGCTCGATCATTTGGCTGCGGGTCTGGGCGAACTGGGCGAGGTATTCGCTGATGCGATCTGTGGACAAGGGCAAGTTTCCTTGAGGCTTACCATCGGTCCGATGGGACTTATGGGACTTATGGGACTTATGGGAGTCGCGAGTCCCATAGGTCCCATCGGTCCCATCGGGACGGCTCTGTGAACTTGGCCCTATTGTACGGCCCCGACCGGTCGCGCGGGCGGCGGCCGGCTGGCGGGGGCGAAAGTACTCCAGTTCATCTAATCGTACCGGTCAACCGCTTTCGGCCGAAATCGTTGAGTCGATCGCCCACAGCGGTCCGACCTGCCGGAACCCGCCCGCCTAGAATCATTTCGCCCGACGCGGGTGCCCGCCCGCTCGGGGGTCGGACGATAACAACTCCGCACCGCGCCGGCGCCCGCCCCGACGGGCCACGGACGGCCGACCCCGCCTCGGACTACTCACTCTGACCCGCCCCAGGGGACCCTTTATGCGCCTCCCGTCCTGCCTCCGCCGCAGCCTCAACATCGAACGGCTCGAAGACCGAACCGTTCCCGCCGGAATTTCCGGCACGATTCAAAATGGCGTCCTCACCGTTCTCGGCACGCCCGGCGACGACACGATCGTCGTCCATTACGCCAACAAGGTCGTCAGCGTGGACGGGCTCAAACTCGAAGCGGAGGCCGGTCGCATCGTCATCGACGCGGGCGCGGGCAACGACGTCATCCGACTCGACACCCAGGACCCGCTCCCCGTGCGCGTCCCCGCCACGGTGTACTGCGGCGACGGCAACGACCTGGTCTATTCCACCAACTGCGGCGACATCGTATACGGCCAGAACGGCAACGACACCCTCATCGGCGGCGGCGCCCGCGACTATCTCAACGGCGGCGACGGCAACGACGTGATCGACGGCGCCGGCGGCGATGACATCCTCAACGGCGGTGCCGGCAACGACACCATCACCGGCAACACCGGCAACGACACGATCTACGGCGACGTGGGCAACGACACCGTGGACGGCGCGGCCGGCAACGACGCCCTCTTCGGCGACGCGGGGACCGACAACATCAACGGCTCGGCCGGTAACGACACCGTCAACGGCGGCACCGGCGACGACTACCTCGAAGGCGGCACCGGCGACGACCTCGTCATCGGCGGCGCCGGCCGAGACGCCCTCAACGGCGGCGACGGGTTCGACACGTATCAGGACGACTACGTGGCCCCGACTGCGGCGACGACCCCCGCGGCCGTCACGGCCGGGATCGCCAGCAAGAAAGCCGGCGAAACGCAGGCTGCCCTGCCCGCCGACATCCGCCAGCAGATCGCCGACACCTGTTCGCTGTTGGCGTCCCTCTCCGCCTTCGCGCGCAGCAGCCCGACCGACCTGGCCCAGCGAATCACGTACGACGCGTCGCAAGGCAAATACCTGGTGCCGATGTTCGTCAACAACCAGTGGCAGAACGTTCCCGTGAACTTCAACGGCTCGTGGACCGACAATGAGCCGTACCCCGGCGCCGACGACGGCACCGGCGCCCGCGACTACTGGCCGGTGATCTATCAGCGGGCGTACCTGCAGTCGCAGAACGTGGATACGAGCGCGGCCGACGCGCACCAGTGGGCCGTCCAGGGCACGAGCGCCAGCCAACTGACCGCCCAACTCTGGCGGTATCCCGACGTGGCGCTCAAGGCAGTAACCGGCCGCGGAATCGGCACGGACAGCTTCATCAACGACTCCGACCTGGCGACGATTCAGGGCGCCCTCGCCGCCGGTCGCGACGTGATCGCTAACACATGGACCGTGACTTCGATGCAGCCGCAGGTGACCGGCACCGGCCTGGTGTTCAGCCACACGTACGCGATCGTGGGCGTGACGTCCGACTCTACGGGGGCGATCGTGACGTTGCGGAACCCGTGGGGGCTGGACAATAAGTCCTCCGCGCTGTCGTCGCTGAGTACGAGCAATCGGTCGTTCTTCACCAGCGGCAACGAGAACGACGGCCTGGTGCAGGTCCGGTGGGACACCTTCAAGCAGGCGTTCGCGACGTACGTGTACGAAGTGTCGCTGTAGAGCGGTTTGCCAACTGTGTGGGGGCGGGCGAAATTGGTTCGTTCCGGACCCCGTTCACCCCACACCCGGAATCATTGCTCATTTCCGGAATCAACAAGTAACTGGACGTAAGAAGAGTTTTGCGCGTGACTTAATTTCGTCCGGACGAGTCCGGAATCAACTCCGGTCTCAATAGCGGTCTTGGGGGTTGCAACCAATCCGAGCCTGAGGCGTAAGCGAAGACTCTTCGCTTACGCTTCAGGCTCAATTGTCCTCGACCACCGCCTCGCGCGGCAACCAGCCAACGGGACCGCCCGACAGTTCCACTTGATACCACCCGCCGCGCTCGAACCGCCGGCGGACTTCCGCGCCGCGCGGCAACGCCACATCCAGCCGCGGCGGGTACTCCGTGCCATTGCCGGTGCGTAACATCTCCGATCGGGAGAGGACGACGACCGGCGTTGCTTCGTCGCGCTGCCGCCGCAGCCATTCGACGCCGCTGCCGACGGCGGGCACCAGCGCGATGACCGCCGCAGTGACGGCGACCGAAAGCCAGAGGTGGCGGCGTGTCATGCGCCAGCGCGTCACGGCCAGGCAGGCGGCGAAATACAGAATGAACGCACACACGCAGAGGGAACGCAGCGCGAGCCAAGTCGGCCAATAATCGCGCTCCGGCTGCATGAGGCGGGCG
>DATJGQ010000529.1:0-21490 GCA_035494815.1 Gemmataceae bacterium | reverse complement strand
CACCACGCGTTCGAGGCAGCGCTGCGCCTCCTGCGGGCGGCCCTTCTTTATCCACGTTTCCGCGAGCGTTAGATAGAGGGTCCCGACGCGGTGATTGAGGCTGTCGCACGCGCGGGTCAGGAGTTCGGGGTTGTCCTTGATCTCGGCGGCGAGTTGCTTCGCTTCCGCTCCCTCGGCAAGGTCGGCGTAGCCGCTCGTCAGGATCTCGCACCGCTCCAGGCAGCCGTGGTACTGCTGCGTGCGATAATCGTCCTTGGCCAGTGCGAGGAGTTCCCGCGCGCGGCGGGACCGTTGCTGCTCCGTCAGTTCCGGGCGAGCCGCGATCGATGACAGGAAGGTCGCGCCGTCGGCGGCGGCCTGCGTGCCCGCGAACGTTTTGAGCAGTTCCGCGAGCGCGTCGGCCGCCTCGGCGCTGTGCCCACGATCGTGGAGGATCTTCGCGCGGGTCAGGCGGCTGGTCGCCTGCTGTTCCAAGTCGTGCAGGACTTGCCGGGCCTTGACCTGTTGCGGACGATCCTTGCCGTCTTTCGTGATCCCCTTCAACAGTGCGATCGCCCGAGTGTAATCCGATTCGACGATCGCTTTCGCGGCCTCCTGATAGTCGCGGACCATCCATTCCGGCGGCGCGTAAGCGACCGCGACCTTTTGCAGTCGCTCGGCCAGGCTGGAGGCCTCCTGGTAGCCTTCGAGCACGCCGAGGATCTTGCCGTCGGGGGCGGCCAGCACGATCGTCGGGAATTGCGTGATCCTAAGCGTCTGCGTCAGGGCCGGCTCGCGGTCGGCGTCGACCCGCAAGGCGACGAACTTGTCGTTGAGCAGCGACGCGACCATCCCGTCGCGCAGCGTGCTGAGGTCTTGCTTCTTGCACCACATGCAGCCGTCCGTGCCGAAGTCGAGCAACATCGGCCGCCCGCGTTCGGCCGCTTCCTTGCGGGCGAGGTTGTAGTCGGTCAGCCAGCGGACCTGCTGGGCGGCGGCCGGTTCGGCAAAAGAGGCGATGACGAGAATGGAGACGACGATCCTCGGCCAACAGATTATGGCGCGGTAGGTCGGCATGAATCGGCCTCTCGGAAACAAGGTGACGGAGCGCGGTGGGAGGCGGGCGGGCAGGAGTCAGGGGTCAGGAGCCAGGAATCAGGGGTCAGGGGGCAGGAGTCAGGGGTCACGGGTCAGCCAGAATGCGTTTTTTCTGACTCCGGACTCCCGCCCCCTGTCCCCTACGTGCTCTGGGGTGGGCGGCTTGGTAACTGTCGTGCAGGCGGTTGGTCGTAACATGCGTGTAAATCTGGGTGGTGCCGAGACTCCGATGGCCCAGCAGTTCCTGCACGCTGCGAACGTCGGCCCCGGCGTCGAGCAGGTGCGTGGCGAAGCTGTGGCGGAGTGTGTGCGGACTGGTCCGCGGGTCAAGTCCCGCCCGGGCCAAGTACTTCTCGAGAAAACGGGCGACACTGCGGGTCGTCAGCCGGCGGCCGAAGCGGTTCAAAAAGACGGCGGCCGGCGTTCCGGGCATGCCGGCAATCAGTTTCTCTCGCGCCGACAGCCAGTCCCGCAGGGCCTTCACCGCCGGCTTGCCCAGCAAGGCGACGCGCTCGCGCTTGCCCTTTCCGCGGACGACGAGCGTGCCGCCGTCCAGGTCCATGTCGTCCACGTTTACGCCGACCAGTTCGCTGACCCTCAAGCCGGCGGAATACATCGTCTCAAACAGTGCGCGATCGCGGATGCCGAGGGACGTGGCACCCGGCGCGTCGAGAAGCTTCGTCACCTGGTCGGCGCTGAGGAAATGCGGTAGCCGCTTTTCCTGCCGTGGCCCGCGGAGGCCGTCGGAGGGATTCCGAGCGATCACGCCCTGCCGACACAGGAAGCGTAACCACGATCGTACCGCCGCCAGCCGGCGGGCGATCGTCGTCTTGGCGTACCCTTGTCCATGCAGCCAGGCGAGATACGCGCGGAGAACGCGGGTCGTCAGTCGATCCGGTTTCAAACTGCCCGGCAGTTGTTCGCGGAAGAAGTCGAGGGCTTGCGTGAGGTCTTCGCGGTAGGACTTGACCGTGTGCGCGGACGCGTTCTTTTCCAGCGACAGGTGGCGGAGGAAATCGGCGAGGAGGTCGTTCACGGGGGACCCTTCGGCGAGGCCACCCCGTTTTCAGAGTCAGAGGTCAGGAGTCAGGAGTCAGAATGTCGTCTTCTGATTCCTGATCCCTAAATCCTGACCCCTGGCTCAGGGGTGGGGTGACGGCCGGCTCGGGTTGGTTGGCCCGAACCTGTTCCCGGGCCTTGGTCGTCAGCACGGTCGCGTCGAACCAACTCAGGCTCAGTTCCGGGTCGGCGGCGTGATCGCGGAGTGCGGCGATCAGGTCGGGATGGCTCGCGTCGTCGTAGACGTAGACGAACCGCTCCCGGCCCTTCACGAGCGCGAGGACGTTCACCTCGGGCGTCATCGGCGGATTCCTTCCGGTGCGACCACAGACCGACAGTGCGGATGCGGACAGGATCGGCCGTCCGGCGGGCCGACCTTCGCGGACTTCGATTTTTTTTTCGTCCCGGGCCGGTAACTTGCGCCGGCCCGTGCATACCGGCCGCAGATTTTCTCAGTGGGGTCGGAATCTGTGCCGGATTTGTTGAAGATGCGGGCCGCGGTCGGCGATCGACCTTGTCGATCGGGCCGGCAACAGGTCTAATGCCAACGGTTCCGAACCGATCCGGACGGGCGACAAGGAGGTTTCCCATGCGCACCGCGATCGTCATTCCGGCCCGCTACGCGTCGAAGCGTCTCCCGGGCAAGCCGCTCCTCCGCAGTACCGGCAAATACCTGATCGAGCACGTCTACGAACGCGCGTGCCAGGCCCGGTCGGCCAGTACGGTCATCGTTGCGACGGACGACCCGCGGATCGCCTCCGCCGTCGCGGGGTTCGGCGGCAACTGCGTCATGACCCGCCGCGAGCATCCTTCGGGGACCGACCGCGTCGCGGAAGTCGCCGAGGAGCTCGAGGTCGATTGCGTCATTAACCTGCAGGGCGACGAACCAGACATCGCGCCGTCGGCGCTGGATCAGTTGCCGGCGCTGCTCGACCGGGACCCGACCGCCGGCGTCGCGACTCTGGCGGTGCCGATCACGGACGAGGAAACCTATCGCGACCCGAACTGCGTCAAAGTTGTTTGTTCGGACGAAGGGCGAGCGCTCTATTTCAGCCGTAGTCCGATCCCGCACGTCCGCGACGGCCGGCCGAACTTCGCGGCCAAGCCGGCAAACTTCCTGCAACACGTCGGACTATACGCCTACCGGCGGGACGTGCTGTTGCGGTTGGCGGCGATGTCCCCCGTGGCGCTCGAAGGCATGGAAAAACTGGAGCAGCTGAGGGCGCTGGCTGGCGGTTGTGCGATCCAGGTCGGAATCGTCCATCATGCGGGCCGCGGCGTGGATACGTTTACGGATTATGAGCGTTTCGTAGCATCCTACGCACGGCGCCGCCGTTCCCGCGCCCGCGCCGCTTAGTGTTTTTCCGATCGCGCCGTTGGAACGCACCGGCCGCTCCGGTAAAGTGACGGTGGGCCGCGCGGCCTCGCTGACGGACCGATCGAGAGCGACACATCCGGGGCCGGGGGGCCGTATGGCGCGACACATCTTCGTGACGGGCGGGGTGGTCAGTTCGCTGGGCAAGGGGTTGACGAGCGCCTGCGTCGGCATGCTCTTGGAGCGGCGCGGCCTGCGCGTGCGGATGCAGAAGTTCGACCCGTACATCAACGTCGACCCCGGCACGATGAGCCCGTACCAGCACGGCGAAGTCTACGTGCTCGACGACGGCGCCGAAACCGACCTCGACCTCGGCCACTACGAACGGTTCACGCACGCCCCCCTCAGCCGCGACTGCAACTACACCACCGGCAAGATCTACCAGTCGGTCATCCAGAAAGAACGCCGCGGCGACTACCTCGGCCGCACGGTCCAGGTGATCCCGCACGTCACCGACGAGATCAAGGCGGCGGTGAAGAAGCTGGCGACCGACGATGTGGACGTGGTCATCACCGAGATCGGCGGCACGGTCGGCGACATCGAAGGGATGCCGTTCCTGGAGGCGATCCGCCAGTTCGCGCTCGATGTCGGCAAACAAAACTGCCTGTACATTCACCTGACGCTCGTGCCGTATTTGAAGGCCGCGGGCGAGGCGAAGACCAAGCCGACGCAGCACTCGGTCGGCGAACTTCGCAAGATCGGTATTCAGCCGGACATCCTGATCTGCCGGACCGAGCGCGAACTCGGCCGCGACGAGGCGGAGAAGATCGCCCAATTCTGCAACGTCGAGCCGCGGGCGGTGATCGAGGAACGGGATAAGGCACACAGCATCTACGAAGTGCCGCTCAGCCTGGTCAAGAACCAGCTCGACACGCTGATCGTCGAGAAGCTCAGCCTGCCGGCCCGGCCGCTGGACGTCAGTGATTGGGAGGAGATCCTTCGCCGGATTATCCACCCGGCCCGGGAAGTCACGATCGCGGTCGTCGGCAAATACATCAAGCACCACGACGCCTATAAGTCGGTCTACGAGTCGCTGCAGCACGCGGGGATCGCGCTGGACGCGAAAGTCAACCTCCGCAAGGTCGAGGCGGAGGACGTGGAACGCAACGGCGCGGAACAGGCTCTCGCGGGCGTCGACGGCGTCCTGGTCCCCGGCGGGTTCGGCTACCGCGGCATCGCCGGCAAGGTCGCGGCGATTAAGTACGTCCGCGAGTACAAGATCCCATTTTTCGGCATTTGTCTCGGTCTGCAGTGCGCCTCGATCGAATTCGCCCGCAACGTGCTCGGTCTGGAAGGCGCCAACTCGACGGAATTTGACCGCAACTGTCCCGACCCCGTCGTGTGTCTCTTAGACGAGCAGCACGAAGTAACCGAAATGGGCGGGACGATGCGGCTGGGGGCGTACGCATGCCACTTAGTCGACGGTAGCCTCGCCCGAGAGGCGTACGGCGACCCGATCGTCTCGGAGCGGCACCGGCATCGTTACGAGGTGAATAATCACTACCGCGAGGCGTTCGCCCGTCACGGCCTCGAAGTCACCGGCACGAGCCCCGACGGCGGGCTGGTGGAGGTGATCGAACTCAAGGGCCATCCGTGGTTTTTGGCCGTGCAATGTCACCCCGAGTTCAAGTCGAAGCCGACGCAGGCGCACCCGCTCTTCCGCGAGTTCGTCCGGGCCAGCCTCGACAAGCGAGAAGGCAAAGCCCCAACGGCAAAGCCGCAAGCGGCCTCGCTTGCGGCTTTGCGTAAGGTCACTTCTTGAGCTTTACTTCTTGATCTTCACTTCTTCCAAGGTGTTCTCGCCCTCCTTGAGCGTCATCTCCTTGCCGTCCTTGGTGGGCGAAAAGATGTTCGGCTCATGCCAGACGACGACGTGGACCTTGCCCGGCGGGATGCCCTTGATCTCGAAGGTGCCGTCCTCCTTGGTCACTGCGGCGAAGGGATGGTCGAAGGCCCAGACGTAGCCCTGCATCCACTTGTGCACGTCGCAGTTGATCGTGATCGGTTGCGTGTCCGACTTGACGGGGAAGGTCACCTGCTTGCCCGGCTGCACGTTTTCGTTCTTAGCAGGGTTCTTGATCGGGTTGCCTTGCATGCGCGTGTTGTGCAGCATCGGGGCGCTGTTCTTGACGATCAGCTTCTGTTCCTTGACGTCGACGACCGAGACGTGCGGCTTGAAGGCGCAGAACGGCTGGTCGATGACGACATCCTTCCCGCGGCCGGTGTCGGCGAAGTTGTACTTCGGCGGGCTGGCGAACTTCAAGTAAACGACCGCGTTGGCGACGCCCTTGGTCGCCGGGTCGACGATCCACGTCGGGTCCTCAGTGTCGCCCTTGAGGCAATGCGGCTTATCCTTCGGGACGGCGTCGAACTTCGACGTGAGGTCGCCCTTTGGCGGCGGGGCGCCGTCGTAAGTCACTTTGCCTTTGAGCGTGGCCGCCTTGCCGCTCTGGGCCTGGGCGGATGAATTGAGCCCGGCCAGCCCGACGAGGGCGGCCAAGGCGCAGCCGGCGAGTAACCAACGGAATCGATTCATCGTGAACTCCGGAGAGGAAAGGGTACGTGTGCGGCTTCGCGGGGAGTGTCGAATCCTCGGCCGTCAAAGGTATTTTAGGCGTCCGGTCAAAGCGCGACCACGGCGGCGGGTCGAGTCGCTTACTTCGCTTCCTGAATCGGCAGCTTGCCGAGGTCGGTAGTTTCCTTGGCCTTGATCGTGATCGGCTCGCCCTTCGATCCTTCCGTCCCCAGCCGCCAGCCCGCCCCTTCGTGCCAGACGAACAGCCGGAAGGCGCCGGCCGGGGCGAGTTTGATCGCGAAGTTGCCGTCCGCGTCCGTGAGTGCGTAGTACGGGTGGTTGTAAACTCCCACCAGGCCCTTCATCCACGGGTGGATGTTGCAACTGAGCCGGACGGGAAAGCGGTCGGCCTTGAGGCTAATCGTGATCTGTTGGCCGGCGGGGACGATCGGATTGGCGCCGGGGTTCTTGGTCTGCGAGCCGGCGTAGTTGGCGTTGTGGGCGACGGGCGCACTGTTCTTGACGATCAGGCTCTGGCCCTCGCGCATGACACTGGCGTAAGGCTCGAACATACACTGCGGCTGATCGACCAACACGCTCTCTTTGGGCACGGCCTGCAGGCTCGGATGGATCGGCAGCGTCTTGACCGGTCCGTTCGGGTCCGCGGCGAGCCAGACGAATACGTTCTTAACGCCCTTATTCTGCTTGTTGACGATCCATTCGTGGTCGAGGAGCGGACCTTTCGCCAAGCAGTGCATTTCGTCTTTGTTGACTTTGAGTTGCTTTTGCTCCGGGACGTTCGGGCCGCCGTAGACGAGTTGGCCCTTGAGCGTGCCCCAGGCGTCGGCGTCGGCATTGCCGGCGGCTTTGGGCGCTTCTGCGGCCGCTAACGTCACGGCCCAGAAGAGCGCGGCGGTCACGGCGGCGCCGACACAAGACACTCCACAACGAACGAATCGCATTGCTTATTTGCCTCCCGCTACCCCGGGGCCGGGGCGGTATTTGAGGATCGGCCAGTCGATCACCTGCGGGTATGCCATCAGCAGGTCGCGGGCCGCCTTCAATTGGTCTTCGGAAAACTGCCGCTCGTTGCCGCCGCCGAGGAATTCCGTGTCGTACTGCTTCGTGTCGGCCTTGAAGTTCGCCGGCATCACGGTCGTGTAGTGCAGGAACCGCTGCGGGTTGGCGAACCATTTCGCCGTCCACTCCGGCCGCAGCCGCTCATGGGTGAGTGCAAGTGGCGGGCCGGTCGCCTGTTTCGCCTCCACACTGCCGATGCTATGGCAGCTCTGGCAGAGGTTGCCATTGGCCACGAGGCGGTAGGCGTCGGCGATATACGCCTCCTTGGTCTCCCACTGCTTCTGTAAGTCCTTGAAGTCGCCCGCGTCGAGCGCCTGCTTGAGTTTCTTTACTTCGGCGTCGGCAGCGTCCACAGCCTTCTGGGCCACGTCCACCGCTTCATTTTTCTTCTTGGCGTCCTCCAAGGAAAGGTTCGCGGACTTGAGCCGGCCCTCCGCGGCCGCGATCAGGTCGCGGGACGCTTGAGCCCAGACCGGCTGCAGTTCCTTGACCTCCGCGTCGTACTTGCCGGCTTTCTTGAGGCGCTCGACGTACTCACGTGTCTTGCGCTGGATGTACGCCTCGTCTTTCTCAGGCACGTTGAGGTATGGGTACGTCAGCCCGATACCGGGATTGGTGATCTTATCGGCGGCCGTGAAGTAGTTGACGATGGCCATCGCGTCTTCGTCGCTCATGTTGAACTTGGGCATGCGCAGGACCGTGAGCGGCCGAATCGCGATCGGGTTCCGCAGGAACTGGAAGAGCCAGCCCGGCTGCACTTTCTCGCCCTCGCGGATCAACGACGGCGGGCCGGCGGCCTGCGAGTAGTTGACCTTGCCGCCGCCGTACGTATCCGCGTCGCGCTTCTGCAGGTACTGCGACAGGTTGATTCCGAACGCCCCGCCGTACGGGTCCGTCATGTCGCCGAGGGCCTCGCGCGGGACGAGGATGTTGGACGCCGCGGGGATGTCGTGCGCCTCGCCGTTGGGCGCGATGAACCGCAGTGCGTGCGTCAGCCGCAGAAACAGGTTCTTTTCATCCGGACCAAACTTGTCGCCGTCGTCGTTGACGAACTTGCCCTCCGGCGGATTGATGCCGTGGGCGCGGATGAGGTCCTTCCGCTTGGGTGTTTCACCGCCCCAGGCGTTGTGCTCCTTGTACGGGAAGTCCGCCGGGTCCTTGCCGAGCGCCTGGAAGAACTCCTCGAGCTTTCCGAGCACGGCATCCTTGACGGTCTTATCGCCGAGCTTGTCTCCGGTGAGCTTTAGGTCGAAGACGCCGGGACGGATCAGGTGGCAGCCGCCGCAGTTGAACTTCTCGAGCACCTGCCGGCCCTTGACCTCGTCGTGCCGGTCCTGCGGCGGGTTGTAGACGTACTTGGCCGGCACCGGCTCGGCGACCAGGCCGAGGATAAACGTCATCACCGCCTCGCGGGCCGCGGCCTCCTCCTTGCTCGATCGCTGCGCGAACGCCTCGTCGGATTCGTTCGGCTGGCGGATCGGCCGGGCGAATTTGAATTGCGGCATGCGCAGCCGGTCGTCCCAGGAGCGGACGCGGTTGTAGTCGTAGCTCCGCGGCTCCTGCAGTTTCAGATGGAGGAAGCCTTCGCGCGTGTGATGGCGATGATCGAGCTGAGCGGCGAAGAACTTCTCGTACGGCCGCTTGCCGTCCTGGAATTCCCATCCCTTGAGCTTCTGCCCGTCGGGTCGCCGCTCGTTCGCCTTCTGCTCCTCCGGCGTGAGGTCGCGGCGGACGTCCACGCTGTCGAAGTTGTCCTTGACGTAGGCCGGCGAATCCTCGAACGCAAGTCGTTCGGGGTCCTTCTTGCCCCACTCGTTGAGCGCGGTGCCGATCGGCTTAGTGGTTTCGAAGCCGGGGATGGTGTGGCAGCCGTAGCAGCCGAGGTTGTTGATCGCCTTTTTGCCGATGAACATCTTGAGCTTGTGGACACCGTCCTGGCCGGCGAGCGAGCCGCCCAGAAGGCGTTCGTCTGCGTCGGCCGGCCGTGACACGAGGTCGGCGTCGGAAAAACCCTGCTCCTCTTCGAGCACGGTCTTGATCTGGCGGCGGGTGAGCGACTTCTCGAGCCACACCTGGGCGAGGGCCTTGAGCGTCGCCAGGTCGGGCTCCTGGACCTGGACGCCCGGGTAATCCGACTTCTGGGCCAACAGCCAGGACGCGATGTCATCCGCCTCCGCCTCGCTGATTTGCGTGTACGGCATCAGCGTCCGCGGGTTGTGCGACGTCGGGTTGAGCAGCCAATTGAGCAGCCACTTGCGGCCGGACGACGGGTCGTCGGCTTTCGTGCCGATCTTCGACGCGAGGCGGCTGAGGTTCGGGCCGAAGTTGGTGTCGTTATGCAACTCCGGCAACGGCAGCTTGCCCTCGACCTTGACTTCCTGAGCCATCGCCCCGTGCTGGTGACAGGCCATGCAGCCCTTGGTCGCGAACAGATGGCGGCCGCGCTCCTGCTGTTCACCCTTCGCCTTGTCGTCGGCGGGGGCGGCGGGCAGTTGCACGGCGTCCACGGGCCGCGGCATCGACCGGGCCTTCATGCGGGCCTTGGTCTCGGCGAGCTGACGCGTCGCTTCCTTCTTGTCCTTTTCTGAGACGTTCACGTCGTTGATCTTGGCCGTCAGTTCTTCGACCGCTTTCTCGTCGGCCTGCCGGGCGTCTTCCGCGTCATTGGCGTGCTCGCCGATCTGCTTGACGAGGTCGCTGCTCTTTGAGAAGAGGTAATGAGCGATCGAGTCGACCTCGGCGTCCGGGAACTTCTCCTGGCTGGAGCGCTTGCTTTCTTCCGCCTCTTTGCGGAGGACGTCGGGAGTGTTGTTCGCCTGGCCGTAGTAGTGCGGCATCCGAGTATCCGGACGGAACTCGCGCGGTGCCTTGATCCACTGGCGGACCCAGCCGGTGTGCGTTTTTTCGGAGATTCGCTCGAGGCTCGGACCGACTTTGCGCATCATTCCCGGCGGGTTCGCGGGGTCGCTCAGTCGTTTGGCCTTTTCGGCCGGGGGGAGGGCGTCGAGCGGCGGGTCGGGTTCGAGTCGTAGATCGGGGCCGACCCAGCGGCCCTTGTTCAGGCCGCTGATTTCGTGGCAGCCGAAGCAGCCTAGCTCGCGGACGAGGTTGTAGCCCTTCACGAGCGTCGGCGCCTCAACTTGCGAGCCGTCGCGGATCAGGTCGGTGATCTGATAGTGGCACTTGACGCACGCCGCCTCGGCGAATCGCTTCGGGTACATGGGAAAGTCCCAGAAGTGGATCGATTGCCAGTCGTGCTCTTTCCGCCACTTGTCCATGGTCACCGTGTCGTTCGGGGAGTGTGTGGCGTCCACAAATGTAGTCGCGCTCCCCTGGCCGGAGTGGCAGGCGGTGCAACCGAACTTCTCGGCCGGGTGCGGGCTGTTGGAGTCGACGAACAAGTCCAGCCGTGGGTGAGCGGCGAACATGTTGATCCGCCCCTCGTTCAGGTCGACGCGACTCGGTTGCAGCTCCTTGACGCTCAGCGGCAGCTTGTCTTTGCGGTCCTTGCCGCTGACGGTCTTGTTGTATTCGTCGATGATGCGGTTCCGCTCGGCGACGGTCTCCTGGGCGTTCGTCAGGGACGCCTGGAGTGCGGAGTCAGAGGCGGGGTCCTGCGACAGTTTCGTCAGCGCGTCGCGCGTGTAAGCCGCCTTCTCCAGGCCGAGGTGGCAGGTCGTGCACCGGTCATAGCGCGTGACGTATTTGAATGCGTAATCGATCGGCAGTTCGTCGAGCGTGTATTGCTGAATCTTGGTCGGCGACGCGAAGCCTTCGAGGATCGGCAGGCCGCGCATCGTGTCCCAGATCGTCCATTCCTTCTGGGCCGCCAGTTTCAGGAAGCGGTCGAACTCGTCGGTCAGCTTTTTGTGCTTGTCCTCGGCGGCGCTCAGGCGGTCTTCGGCCTCTTTCGGGCTGAGCTGCGATTCCTCGCCGGGAACCGCGAACTGCTCGTATTGCACCTGGTCGATGGTCGCCTGGCCCTCCTCGACCTCGCGCTGCAGCGCATCCAGTTGCTGTCGGGCCTTGTCCATTTCGGCGAGATACCGCCGCGCCTCGGGGCTGTCCGCGCCGTGTTGCTCGACGGCGATGTTGTAAAAGCTCGTGACAGAGTCGAAGTCGGCCTTTTTGTTGGCGCGGAGCGTCTCGCGCTTGGCCTGTCCGGGCAGGAGCGATTTGACCTTGGCGTCGGCCTGGTCCCGGACGGATTTCCGGACCTCGCGGGCCTTTGCCAATTCCTGTTCGGCGGCGACCACGGCCTGCCGCTGGTCGGCCGACGGGGCGGCGGCGAGCATGGCCCGCTTGGCCAATTCTTCCTCGACGTCGCGGAAGACCCGCTGTTCCTTCTTGAACGGGCGGTTGTAATCGTCCCAGAACATCCAGCCCGTCGTGACCAGCATGGCGACGCTGGACCAGGCGAAGACGTGGTGCAGAGTCTTCTGGTTGCGATATGTTTGATCACTCGCGGCCATCAGAGCCCCCGCGGCGTGAGTGGGTAGTGGTTAGTGCGTAGTGGATAGAGGAAAACTCTTTTGCTATCCACTAACCACTAACCACTAGCCACTTCAGATGTTGAAGAAGAACTCCGGAATGTAAACGATGTACTTCAAATTCAGCGTCCACCGCAGCACCATCTTGATTGGCAGCGACGCCATGAACTGCATGAGCGTCACCAGCAACATGAACCGCGCGAACCCCATCTTCACGAAGAACCGCCTCATGACCGTGCGGGCCAGAAGCGGCGGAATCGCGATCAGGTAGGCCAGGACGAGTATGATCCCGGGCAGTTCGCGGACGAACCAGTGCAACTGCTCGGGCACGACACCCAAGGGCAGCCAGAATAGCTCCGACAGGTTGACGTTGTTCAGTGGTACGACCTTGTGCGGGTCCCAATGCTCGAACGGACCGAAGAAGTTCCAGTTCGGCCCGCGGAGGAAAGTGCCGAGCACGATCAGCACGACCCAAAGCACGACGAACCCGTACATCCAGGTCGAGAGCGCGAACTTCCGCTCGCGGAACGTGAAATAACCGTTGCCCTTCTGGTTGAAATCGATGTAGGGCATCGCGATCAGGCCGACGATAATCATCGTCGGCAAGACGACGCCGGCCATCCACGGGTCGAAATAGACGAGCATCTCCTGCAGCCCGAGGAAGTACCACGGGGCCTTCGACGGGTTCGGCGCCTTGGCGCTCGTGGCGGGCTGCTCGAGCGGGGCCTTGAGGAACACGGCCCAAACCGTAAGGACCGCGGTTGCGATGATCATGCAAATCAGTTCGGTGTACACGAGGTCCGGCCAGACCAACACCTTATCGTCGTCTTTCTCCAGCGGCGGCTTGTTGTCGGCGATCAGGTCGTCGTTGATGACGGCCCGCCGCAGCGCCAGCCAGGTGAAAAAGCCGACGGTGAAGAGGAGGATGACGATCGGGATGTTGTCTTCCTTCGCGACGATGGAGCGGAAGTCCTCGTTCGTCATCGCCCAACCGGCGAAGAGCAGCGTCAGGTTCAACAGGGCGAGCGCGACGGGCGGGGCGGTAAAAAATCGGCGGAAGGCGAGGACGGCGATGAACAGGAGTGTCGAAAGCACGAAATAGCTGACCGCGTTGGTCGCGGCGTCCACGAGGACGGTCGCGGATTCCGGAAGAACGAGCCCGCGCCCCGCCGGCGACAGATAGGCCAGGGCGTGCAAGAGGAACAGGCCGGCGACGAGGATCCAGGCGAGTGCCTGCCCGCGGTTTCGCGCCTTGACGAAGTAGTATGCGACGCCGGCATTGAACGCCGCAATCAGGACGTAGTACACCGCCAGGCCGCGCTGGACGGAAGTCGAGAGTTCGCCGTGCATGGGAAAAATCCTTACAGCGCGCCGCTAATGCCGCCGTCCTTGCGGACGCGCCAGAAGTGGACCGCGATCAAGACCGCCACCACCAGGGGCAGGGCGACGCAGTGTAAGACGTAGAATCGCAAGAGCGTGTCGCCGCTGACGAACCGACCGCCGAGTAACAGAAACCGCGCGTCCGATCCCGATGTAATCAAGGGAACGCCGCCGATTTGCAAGAGCGACGCCCCGGGGCCTTCGTGCCCGAGCCCCGGCGTGGCGCGAGCCATGTTGCTGCCGACGGTGATCGCCCAGATCGCCAGCTGGTCCCAGGGGAGCAGGTAGCCGGTGAAGCTCAAAAGCAACGTCAAGACCAGCAGAATGACGCCGACCGACCAGTTGAACTCCCGCGGCGGTTTATACGAGCCGGTCAGGAAGACGCGGTACATGTGCAGCCAAATGGCGATCACCATCGCGTGCGCGCCCCAGCGGTGGAGTTCCCGTAGGACGCCGAGTGTGACGACGTCTCTGAGCGCGAGGATGTCGTTGTACGCGTGTTCGAGCGTCGGCCGGTAGTAAAACATCAGCAGCACGCCCGTCACTGTCTCGACCAGAAACAGGAAGAACGTCAGTCCGCCCATGCACCAGGTGTAGCTCAGCGCGATGCCGCTGCGGCGCACCGAGACCGGGTGCAAGTGCAGGAACACGTTGGTCAGCATGACGACGACGCGGTTACGCCGGTCGCGCGGCGCCGGGTGGCGGAAGACGCTCTTCCAGACCTGCGTGTTGCGGATGTAGTCGCCTAGTGACATGCAACCACCTTGCTGAGTGGTGACCTATGGGACTCATGGGACCTATGGGACTTATGGGTCCCATGAGTCCCATAGGTCCCATGAGTCCCATCGCGCGGACGATTTATACCTTGATGTACGAATCCGGATTATCCCACTGCCCGAGTTCCTTCTGAAATTTGCGGCTCTTGTCGACGACGATCTGGCCGTCGTCGCCGATGGAAAGGGCCCAGCGTTCCAGCGGTCGCGGGGCGGGGCCTTCGAAGTTCACGCCGGTGATGTAGAAGCCGCTGCCGTGGCAGGGGCATTTGAACTTCTTGTCCGCCTCCAGCCAGTTGGGCGTGCAGCCGAGGTGTGTGCAGGTCGTGCTCAGGGCGTAGATCTTGCCCTGATAGCGGACGACCCACATGTTGCGGTCCTTAAAGTTGTCCGTCACCTTGCCTTCTTCGAAGTTGCGCGGGTCGCCGACTTTCACTTTGCTGGGCGGTTCCGAGAGCACGTTGGGGAACAGGAAGCGGGCGCTGCCGAGCGTCCAGCCGGCCATGGTCGCGGTGAAAGCGGCCCAGGCGATCGTGAACGGTGACGTCAACCAGCGGACGAGAAAGTTCCGGCGATCCTCACCCTTTTTGGGCGGCGCCGCAGCGGGCTTCGCGGGCATGGCCGGCTTGGGCGGGGCGGGCGGCGCGGCTGTCGCGGCGGCGGCCGGTGGAGGGGCGGGTGGGGGCTGCTCGGCCATTCGTCAATGCCCTCGTCGGCAGGGTATCGTCTGACGAGACGTAATCCGTCTGAGACTACGTGAATAGGTATGAGGCGTCTTCGCAAAGGCAATGCCAAGAAAGGGTATCGGAAACGTCGCGGAATACTTCGATCGCAGCGGACGCCGTTCCCGGAAATGGCAGGGGACGCCGCCGGGATTTTCAGTTTTGAGAACCGTGGATGACGGCGCCGATCGTTGCCGGCTCGACCGGCTGGATGATGCCGTGCTCCGTGACGATGGCGGTGATCAGTCCGGCCGGAGTCACATCGAAGGCGGGATTATAGACGCTCACGCCGGCGGGCGCGGTCGGTCGGCCGAACCCGTCCGTGACCTCGCGTGAATCCCGTTGTTCGATCGGGATTTGATCGCCGCTCGATCGCGACAGGTCGAACGTGCTCGACGGCGCGGCGACGTAGAACGGGATGCCGTGGGCACGTGCGAGCACCGCGAGGCCGTACGTGCCGATCTTGTTTGCGGTGTCGCCGTTGGCGGCGATGCGGTCGGCGCCCACGACGATCATCTGCACCCGGCCTTCGCGCATCACTTGCGCGGCCATGTTGTCGCAGATGAGCGTCACGTCGAGCCCGTGCTGCATCAGCTCCCACGCCGTCAATCGCGATCCTTGCAGCAACGGCCGGGTTTCGTCGGCAAACACCTGGAACCGTTTGCCATTGGCGTGCGCCGTGTAGAGAGGGGCCAGGGCGGTCCCGTATTCACCGGCGATGAGGCTGCCGGCGTTGCAGTGGGTCAGGACGCCGCCCCGGTCCGGGACGAGGGACGCGCCGTGGCGGCCGATCGCGAGGCACATCTGATGGTTTTCTTCGTCGATGGCCTGAGCCTCGGCCAACAAAGTCCCGCAGTTCGGTCCGTCCCGTACCGCTTTTGCGGCCATGCGGTCCAAGGCCCAGAACAGATTGACGGCTGTGGGCCGGCTCGACCGCAAAGAGTCGATAGCATCCCGGATCGAAGCGCCGGACTGGGCGCCGATCACAACGCCATATGCCGCTGCAATTCCGATGGCCGGAGCGCCACGGACGCGGAGGGAGCGGATCGCCTCCCAGACGTCTTCGACAGTGTGACAATCGCGAAAGGCGACTTCGGTGGGCAAGCACGTCTGATCGAGGATCCGCAGCACGCCGCCCTCGGCGTCGCCGATCCACTCCACGACTCGGGGCATCCGCGTCATTGGCCTCCTCGCAAAATCGCGAGTACCTCGTCGTGCAGGATGCCGTTGCTCGTGACGCAGTCGGGGGAAAGAATCGAGGGCTCGCCCGCCCAGTTGGTGAATCGGCCGCCGGCCTCCTCTACGATCGGCTTGATCGCCGCGACGTCCCACGCGTGCACGCCGTGTTCGGCCATGAAGTCGCCCGAGCCCTGGGCCACGAGGATGTGGCCGTAGTAGTCGCCGAAGCCGCGCTGCCGCTGCGTCCGCCGGGCCAGGCGAACGAACTCGTCCTGCTTGCCGGCTTTCATGAACCAGGTCAGTGACGAGTAGAACATCGTCGAATCTTCGAGCCGGTTCACCGACGAGACGTGGATGCGGCGGTCGTTGCGGTAGGCGCCGTCGCCACGGAGGGCGCGGTAAGTCATCTCCGGGACGGGCTCGACCGCCACGCCGGCGATCACCTCGTCGCGGTATTCCAGTCCGACCAGCGTCGCCCAGTGGGGGATGCCGCGGACGAAGTTGCGGGTGCCGTCGATCGGGTCCACGATCCAGCGGTAGCCGGAACTGCCCGCCTGGTCGCCGAATTCTTCGCCGAGGAAGCCGTCACTCGGAAAGGCCCCGAGGAGCGTCTTGCGCAGGTACTGCTCGGCGGAGCGGTCGGCGATCGTGACCGGGCTGTTGTCCGACTTCCAGATGACTTGATCGGCGAAGGCCGCGGAGTCGACGTCGGGGAAGTATTTGAGCGCGACCCGGCCCGCGTCTTGGGCGGCGCGGACGGCGAGATCGTAGCGGGCTTGCGAGTCGGCGTTCATAAGCGGCCCTGCAGGTCCTATAAGACTTATAGGTCTTATAGGACCTATGGAGTCCGCATGCGATTCGCAATCCTGGGCGACCACGCTGAGGGCTGGGCGGTCGGCCGGGCGCTGGCGGCGACCGGTCGGCACGAATTGTTTGTTTATCAAGGCGAAACGCCGCTCGAGAACGCTCAACAACTTTCCCCCGGCGTCCGCCGCCAGTCCGATCTGGAGGAGATTCTCGCGGATCCGCAAGTCGACGCGGTCATCGTCGCCACCACGTTCCTCAAGCGGCTCGACGTCCTCCGCCGCGTGCTCCAGTCGGAACGCTCTGCCCTGTGTGTCCACCCGGTCGACCGTAAGCCGGACGGCGGGCATGAGATCAACCTTCTGCAAGGCGACTTGCATCAGGTCGTGCTGCCGATTCTGCCGGACGCCGAGGGGCCCGCCGTGGCCGATTTTCAGCAGTCGGTCGCCGACTTACCGCCGGATGGGCGGCGGAGAATGCTGATCGATGTGGAGATCAGTGGCATCGGCGACATACTGATTACGGGCGACGGCGACGAGCAACCCACCTTTCCCGGCTGGACTCTTCTGCGACGACTCGGCGGCGAGATCGCGGAGGTGGAAGCGCTCGCGGACGGAGAAGTGATCGTGGCGAGTGAGCCTGTCATGGTCCAAGGCCGCTTCGTTGAAGGGGGACTGTTTCGCGTGTTCTATCAGTCCGGAGCGGCGGACGAACGGACGGATGTCCTGATCCGCTGCGGTACGGCAATGTCTTTGAGACCGACGCGCGAGCGAGGGGAGGCGCCACCCTCGCTCGCGCGTCGGGCTCAAGTTCATGGCGACTACGCCGCGATCGCCGAGCGTTTCGAAAAGGCGGTTGCCGAATTGCCGCGGTTGCCGCGGTCGACGCCCGGCGCCGGGCGTACCGTGACCGATCCCAGGGCGCTCAACTGGATGGACGAAGTCCGCGCCTTGGAACTGGACGACGCCGCACGGCGGAGCGTCGAGCGCCGACGCGCGAGCACGCTTGACTTTCAAGAGGCGAGCGAAGAAGTCGGGTTTAAAGGCACGATGACGCTGGTCGGCTGCGGGCTTCTGTGGGTCGTGCTGCTGCTGTTGATTCTGTCGGTGTGGTTTCCGAAGCTCGGATGGCTGATCCTACCGGTCATAGGAGCGTTTCTGGCGCTGCAATTCCTGGGTCAGATTGTTACCGGCAGGCGATCGTAACTGAAGCATAGCCGCAAGCGGCTCTATTCGCCGCCGATGCGGGCCTTGGCGATCGCCGCGGCGCCGATGATGCCGGAGTCGTCTTCGAGCGCGGCCGGTACCAGCCGCACGCCGGTGGTCGCGCCGGGGAGTGTGTAGCGACAGGCGATCTCCCAGACCCGCTCGACGAAACTCTCGCCGAGCGCCCCAGCCACCCCGCCGCCGAGCACGATCACCTCGGGACTTAGCAAATTGATAAGCCCGCCGATCATGGCCCCTAGAGCGCGGGCGCCGTCGTCCACGAGTTGCACGGCGATCGGGTCGTCTTTCTGATAAAACTCGGCGAGCTGCGAGCTTTTCATGCCCTCCAGGTCGACGCCCTTCCACGCCTTGCGAACGAGCTTCGGCGCGTCCGCAAGCAGTTCCTTCGCCCGCTTCATCATCGACCGCCGGCCCGCGATCCCCTCCAGCGTCTGACCCTTTCTCCAGTGCACGATCGTGTGCCCGATCTCGCCGGCGTTATAGTTGAAGCCGTGATAAAGTTTGCCGTCGAAGACCAGAGCCCCGCCGACGCCGGTGCCGGCGAAGACGCCGAGGACGTGTTTGGCGCCCTTCGCCGCCCCGTGCTTCCATTCGCCGAACGTGCCGACGCGGACGTCGTTCTCGATCGCGATCGGCCAGGTGAACGACTTCGGCATGTACTGGACCGGATCGACGTCGCGCCAATCCAGGTTCGGGGCGTAGATCACGCGATTGTTGACCGGGTTGATCTGGCCGGGAACGCCGAGCCCCATGCCCGCGACCTGATCCGGCTTCACGTTCGCCTCGCCGAGCGCCCGCTCCACGGCCTTGCCGATCTTCTCGAAGACGACCGCCGGCCCCTGGTCGTGCGGTGTCGCCTCCTTCGCCCGGCCGACGATCTTGAAGTCTTCGTCGAACACGCCCGCCAGCGTCTTCGTGCCGCCGAGGTCCACGCCGATCCAGTGCGGTTTGCTCATCGGGCCGTCCGTATCAGTTGGGTGATTTGGTCGCGGGTGGCGGCTCGTCACGTTGCAGGTAAGCGATCAGGTCGCGGATCTGCTGGTCGGTCAACTGGTCCAGCAGCTTTTCGGGCATCAGCGAAACCGCCGACGGCTCTATCGACTCGATCTTCGACCGCGGGATGACGGTCCGCTCGCTCTTGACGTCGATCAGCGTGACGGCGGCCGGCGTCGGGTCGGCGATCAGGCCGAAGAGCGTTCGACCGTCGGTCGTCACCACGTCGTAAGCGATGTACTCCGGGCGGATGACGGCGCTCGGGTCGATGACGTGAGTGAGCAGGTACTGCGTATTCTTGCGTTCGAAGCCGGTGAGTTCCGGTCCGGTTTTGCCGCCGTCGTTGAACAGCGTGTGGCATGTCGCACACGTCGTCTTAAACAGCTCCTGTCCCTTGACCATGTCCCCCGGCGCCTCCTTCACGCGGGCGAGCAGGTTGCGAATCCGGGCGACCTTCTCACCCGCGGGTTCGGGGGCGATCTTGCCCCAGTGTTTCGCCAGGAGCTTGTCGATCGCGTCTTGCTTATGCGCGGCGATTCGCCGGAGCAGATCGAGGGAAAGGTCCTTCGGCGAAATGCGGCCGGCGTCCACGGCCTGCAACATCGCGAGTGCGAAGCTCGGCCGGCTGACGAGAACATTTTGAATGCGGCCACGAGTCGCCGCGGAAGCCTTAGCGTATTGGTCGAGGAGCGCCGCGGATACTTGCGGCGCGTCGAACGATTGCAGGGCCGTCAGAGTCGTCCCCCGCAGTGATTCGGACTTCGCGGACGCGAGCACGCCGAGCAGCGTCGGCACACAGTCCGCGGTGCCGACCTGACCGACTGTCTCGACGAGAGCAGCGCGCTCGGCGTCGCGTGTTTTTGTATCGGCCGCGGTGCGGAGCAATCGCTCGTAGGCCGCGGCGTCTCCGAGTCGTACCTTGAGCCGCAACAGGGCGAGACTCGGCGATTCACGTTCGATCCGCGAGAGCGGCGCCTCGAGAGTGGACGGGACGCGGTCGAGTCGGCGACCTACGAGCGCCTGCTCCATACCGCGAATGAGCGCTTCTCGCTCGGACGCCCCGGGAGCCGATTCGAGGAGCCGCGCACACGCTTGCAGGTCGTCCGCCCCGCCCTCGGCAAGGTAGCGACGGCCGATCCGCTCAAGGAGCACGTCACGCACGAGGGGCTGTGTCCACCACGACGGCGCGGCAAACCATTCCAAGACGTCTTTGCGGTACTCGAGCGCCCGCCGTTCGACGGCCCACCACAATAGCAGCGGGATGTGCGGATCGCGGAGATCCTCGGAACGGCCGAACAGCGCGTGCGCAATGGGCAACGCGTCCTTGCCACTGATCAGTCTTTGGGAAGAGCATGCCAATTGGCTGCGGACGACGGGACTGGGGTCGGTCTTCGCGAGTTCGATCAGACGCTCGCGCTGCAGCGAGGTCATCCGCCTGCGGTCGCCGAACCAGCGGACGATCCAGGCGCGAATGTCCTCGGACGGATGCCGCAATAACTGTTCGGCGGTTTCCTCGGACAACATCTCGGCGGACATCAGCGTCCAGACGGCTTCCAACGCTTCGGGGCTCGCCTGGGCGGCCATGCGTTCGAGTGTTTGGAGCGCCGTCGCGTCTTGGCGTTCCGAGAGGATCCGGCGGGCCTCGCGCACGTGCCAGTCGTTGCGATTCCGCAGAAGCTCCGCCAGGTCCCGCGAATTGGATTTGCTCAGATCGAATCGCGCAGGCTCCGGAGCACCGCGTCGCTGCACTTTGTAGACGCGCCCGTTCGTCCGATCCCAGGTATCCACCGGATCGACATGATTCGCCCGCTGATCGTACCAGTCGGCAACGTAGAGGGCGCCGTCCGGTCCGACGAGGCAGTCGATCGGCCGGAACCAGGAATCGTTCGCGGCGAGCAATGTGCCACCGGGGCGGGCCGAATAGCTCGACCCCTTGCGCTCCATGACGTGCCAGTTGACGACGTTCGAGAGCAGGTTGCCCGCGATGTAGACGTCGTTGAACGACTCGGGGAACGCTCCGCCGCGATACAACACGCCGCCGCAGGTCACGTGGCCGCCCTGGAAACCGCGGTAGGAAACATGGTCGAAGTAGCCATACGTGTGCGGGTTGTGCAGCGCACCGTGTTTGCCGAAATTCTTGACGTAGTAGCCTCCCTGCACTTGATGCAGCATCGCGTTACCACCGAAGTTCGTGCCGGCGATCGCGTGGCCGTGGCGGTCGAAATCGAGGCCCCAGGTGTTGCCCCCGCCCTCTGAGAAGAGTTCGAATTCTTTCGTGACCGGGTGGTAACGCCAAATGCCCTGTTGGAATTCGATACCGCGGATGTTGGCGGTGACCGTGCTGCCCTGAGTGCCATAAAGCCAGCCGTCGGGCCCCCATTGGAGTGAGTTCGCGTAGGCATGGGCGTCTTCCTGGCCGAACCCGGTGAGCAGGACTTCGGGATCGCCGTCGGGGACGTCGTCCCGGTTGCGGTCGGGATAGAAGAGCAGGTACGGCGGCTGGACGACGTACACGCCGCGGCGGCCGATGCAGAATCCCGAGGCCAGGTTGAGCCCCGCGACAAAGTCCTTGGCTTGCCGGAATCGACCGTGCTCGTCCGGGTCGAAGAGGATAGTGAGTTTGTCCGCGCCTTTAGGCCCGCGGGGAGGCGGCTCTGGGAGTCGGTCGTACTTCGTGCGCAGGAATTGATCAACGGAAATCGGTTTGAGTCCGGCGGGCGTCGGGTACTGGATGTACTGCAGCACCCAGAGACGACCGTGGTCGTCGAAGGACATGGACACGGGCTGTCGACTCAAGGGTTCGCTGGCGACGTGGCG
>DATJGQ010000528.1:0-2419 GCA_035494815.1 Gemmataceae bacterium | reverse complement strand
TCCGGCTCGTCGATCAGTGCCCAGGCCTCATCGCCGGCACGCTCCCAGGCCGCCATCTCCGCCTCGAAATCGTTGGCGGGGATGATCGCGACCGGCGTGCCTTCGGGCAGTTTCAGCTCGCCTTCGGGCACGATCCGACCGTCACGGACAACACCCCGGATGGCAGTCGGCGGCAACATCATGACCATGTCCCCTCAATCCACGTACGGGTCCGCCCCCAAATCCTCAAGCGTCTCCTTCCGCATCTTCTCGAGGTACATCAGGTCCAGCCGCTGACGGAAGTGCTTGCGCTCGGTCTTGCGCTGGCCCTTCTCGAACAGGAGGGCGTAGCGCTGCCAGTCTTCGTTGCCGGTCTTTCCGCGCTCCTTCAGGGCCTCTTGCCGGTGCCGGCCAAAAACCTCCAACAGCTCGTCGTCGAGTGCGACGAAGAACTGCCCCGACCCGGGGTCGCCCTGCCGGCCGGCGCGGCCGATCAACTGCCGGTCCACGCGGCGGGCATCATGCCGCTCCGTCCCCAATACGTGCAACCCGCCCGCGGCCGCGACGCCCGGCCCGAGCTTGATGTCAGTGCCGCGGCCGGCCATGTTCGTCGCGATCGTCACCTTGCCGGGCTGCCCGGCGTGCGCGACGATCTGCGCCTCCTGCTCGTGCTGCTTGGCATTGAGCACCTTGTGCTCGATCCCCGCCTCGTTGAGTTTCGCGGAAAGCTTCTCGGACTTCTCTACCGACCGCGTGCCGATCAGCACCGGCCGGCCGGCCGAGTGCATCCGCTGCACCTCCTCGACCACCGCGTGGAATTTCGCGTCCTCCGTCGGAAAGACTTGGTCCGGCCAGTGCTCGCGGATCACCGGGCGGTTCGTCGGGATGACGACCACCCACAGCTTGTACACGCGGCGAATCTCCCAGAAGTTCTGCAGCGCCGTGCCGGTCATGCCGCAGAGCTTCTTGTAGAGCTTAAAGTACGTCTGGAAGGTGATCTTCGCCGCGTGGTCCGACGCGATCGTGATCTGCACCTTCTCTTTCGCCTCGACCGCCTGGTGCAAGCCCTCCCGCCAGTGCCGGTCGGGCATCGGCCGGCCGGTGTACTCGTCCACAATCACGACCTTGCCGTCGAGCACCATGTAGTGCTGGTCGCGGACGTAGCGGAAGTTCGCGTGACAGGCCCGCTCGAGGTGCTCGAACAATTTGTCGAATGCGTGCGAGTGCTGCCCGCCCGGCGGGTTCGACCAGCGGGCGAGTTGCTTGCCGGACTCGGTCAGCTCGATTTTGTCCTTCTTCTGATCGAAGGTGAAGTGTTCAATAAGCCGCATCTGCCGGGCGAGGTTGTCCGCCCAGAGGTAGACGACCTGCTCCTCCGGCTCGGCCGGCCGGGTCGGCTGGGCGATGATCAGCGGAGTGCGGGCCTCGTCTATGAAGATGCTGTCCGCCTCGTCCACGAGCGCGAAGTGCAGTTCGCGCTGCAGCCGTGGATCGAGAGCGACGCCCGCCTGGGCCCCGTCGCCCCACGCCGACCAGAACGGCGCCGCCCCGCCCGCGCCGCCGCGGAGCTTCATCCGGTCGCGGAGGAAGTCGAAGCCGAACTCGCTCGCCGTGCCGTAGGTGATGTCCGACAGGTACGCCGTCTTCCGCTGCGGCTCCGGCATCTGCTGTTGCAGGATCCCGACCGACAGCCCGAGCGAAGAGTAAATCGGCCCGACCCACTCGGCGTCGCGCTTGGCCAGGTAGTCGTTGACGGTCGCGACGTGCACGCCCTTGCCGATGAGCGCGTTGAGGAACACGGGCAGCGTCGCGGTGAGCGTCTTGCCTTCGCCGGTGACGAGTTCCGCCAGTCCGCCGAAGTGCATGACCGCGCCGGCCGCGAGTTGCACGTCGAACGGCCGCATGCGAATGGTCCGCTGCGACGCGACGCACACGAGAGCGAACGCTTCCGGCAACAGCTTGTCGAGACTCTCGCCGCCGCGGGCCCGGCCGCGAACGCGGGCGGCTTTCGCCTTGAGTTCGGCATCGTTGAGCTTGTTGAATTCCCCTTCCCAGTAGCGGGTCGGCGCGACGAGCAACGCGGCCTTGGCGAGCCGTCGCTGCCAGGGCGGGCCGAACGTCGCCTTAAGCCGATTGACCGCGGGCGAGCCGAGCCGCCCGGGCACGGATTGCGGCAGATGTTCGGGCGCTTGGGCCAGGGGAAGGGGTGCTTCGGCGATGCTCACGGCGCAAGTTCCTTGCGAATCGGGACCTAACCAGGGTAGCAAATCGCGGCGGGACCGTCAGCAGAACTCCGTGCCGTTCGTCGCCCGGCGGGCAATACCCTGTTAGACTGGCCCGCGGAGAACGGTCATGCGCTCGGGCGAAGTTCTCGATGGCGTCGTCCGCCAGCTGCGCCGCCAACTCGGCGACGGGCTGACGGACGGCGATCTTTTAGCAC
>DATJGQ010000527.1:0-2231 GCA_035494815.1 Gemmataceae bacterium | reverse complement strand
TGCCGGAGTTCATTCCCTGGTTCGGCCCGACCGAGCCCGCGGCCCGGATGGCGAACGCGTATCTGCAGGAGCCGCAACGCCTTGCGGAACAGCGACGCCGGCTGGAAACGGTGGTTCGCACGTTGGACCGGCCGGGCGCCTCCGCCAATGCGGCCGGCATGGTCATGGCGCTGGCCGGGGCGCGGTTTGTCGAATCCGCGGCGCAACCGCTTTCGCCTGACCCGATCGTCCGGTAGACTACCGCGATGGACGGCGCGGGGTGCAACGCGCCCCGCCGCCGGTCCGACCCCGATGGTCCGCCGGCGGCCCGATCCCATCACGTCTACGGGGCCGCACGTCGCGTGATCGTCGCGTTGCTCAGATCTCGGAGGAACCGCGCATGTCTGTTGCGTCCCCCGTACGCGCCCGCTGTCGTTGTCGTCGTCGCCGCGGTGCGTTCAGTGTCGTCGAGTTGCTGGTCGTGATCGGCATGCTCGCCGTCGCGGCGTCGATATTCCTGCCGAGCCTGAGCCGCGCCCGCGACAGCGCCAAGCACGTGCAGTGCCTGAGCAACCTGCGCCAGCTCGCGATGGCGACGGTGATGTACGCCAACGACAACAACAGCCTGATGCCCGCCGGCGGCGAAGCGCCGCACCGGCGTTGGGACTGGATCTACTGGGACGCGTCGGCCGCCGACCCGGCCGTTCGCGACGCGAGCCGTTCCGCGCTGGCGCCGTATCTGGGCGGCAAGCGTCTCGGGCCCGGCGTCTTCGCCGCCGCCCCGCAGGTGCTGCGGTGCCCGTCCGACCGGATGGACCTGCACCCCGCCGCCGACTCCGGCCGCCCGCGGTACGAGTACAGCTACGGGATGAACGCCTTCCTCTGCGACAACGATCGCGCGTATCAGACGGGTCTGGGCCTGGCCGAATCGCAGCGCGACCGCTGCACCAACTTCCGCATCAGCCTGATCCGCCGGCCCGCCCACAAGGTGCTCTTCATCGACCACGCGGAGCGGGCGAGCAACGACGGGCTCTGGGTTCCCGGGCCCGAGGGCAACGGCGGCGGCCCCGGCGACCCCGCCTGCAACGAACTGTCCGACCGTCACCAAGTCCACAAACCAGGCGCCCGGACGGGCGACAGCCGCGGCAACGTCTCGTTCGTGGACGGCCACGCCGAATTCGTCAACCGCGTCGAAGTGGAGCTCAGGGCGAACACGATGCCGTTGGAGGAGTGAGGACGGCGGGACAAGGAGACAAGGCGCATACAATCCTCTTCTCCTTCGCGTCCTCTTCGCGCACTTCGCGTCTTCGCGGTCGCATTCTGATGCCGCGGCTCTTTCAACGAGACAGAAAAGAAGCAGGGCCTCCCGCATGGGGGGCCCTGCGTCGTCTTCGCAACTTGTCGATGCGGGCGGCTCCGTACTTCATCACCGCAATTTCGTATCGCTGTTGCTGATACCGCGGAGGGCGAGGTTCAGCGCGTCCACGTTGGACGCGAGGCGCTTCGCTTCGGACACGTCGATGATCTGGCGCTGGAACAATTCCGTCAGGTGCTGGTCGAAGCTCTGGCTGCCGGACTCGCGGTTGCCGACGCAACCTTTCAGTTTCTCGAACTCCCCCTCGATGATCAGCTTCTTGACCAGCGGCGTGGCCATCATGATCTCGTTGACCGGCACGCGCCCCTTGCCGTCCCGCTTCTTGGCCAGGCGCTGGCCGACGACGGCGTTCAGGTTCAGGCCGAGCTGCGTCTGCTGCAGCTCCTTCTGGGCCGGGTCGAACAGCGACACCATGCGCTCGACCGTCATCGGGGCGTTGGTCGCGTGGACGGTCGTGAAGACCAAGTGGCCGGTGTCGGCCGCCCGCAGGGCCGTCGTCAGCGAGAACGAGTCGCGAATTTCGCCGATCAGGATGACGTCGGGGTCCTGACGCATCATGGCGCGGAGGGCGTACTCGTAGCTCTCGCTGTCGGCGCCCACCTCGACCTGGCTGATCAGGCTCTTGGCGTTCTCGTGCTGGTACTCGATTGGGTCCTCGACCGTGATGATCCGCTCGGAGCGGTTGCGGTTGATCGCGCCGATCACGGCCGCGAGGCTGGTCGATTTGCCGGAACCCGTCGTCCCCGAGACGATGACGATCCCGCGGTGGTACTCGGCCATCTTCTCGATCTGCGGCGGCAGGTTCAGGTCGGTGAAGTTGGGGATCTTGGTCACGATCCGCCGCATGACGATCGCGTAGCGCTCGCGGCTGTGGAAG
>DATJGQ010000526.1:0-9254 GCA_035494815.1 Gemmataceae bacterium | reverse complement strand
AGAATATGCTCGTTTTCCGCGGGGTTTTTAGTGAGCGCGCGCGGGGACCGGCGGCGCGGTCCGGTTTCGCCCGACACGTCGCCAGCCTTTTTCCGGCTTCGGATTTCGCTTTCTACCGATACCGACTTCCCCTGTCGTGGGCCAAACTTTGACAACATACCGGGTGGGTCGTCCGACGAATGTCGGAAGACCTCGTCTTCATCAGTGTCATCCCCGGCTCGCGTGAACTGCCGGTCCCACGGGGACCGGATTGCGTCATCGTTTCTCGTCCAATAGGAGAACTGAAATGCGTCGTCGGATGGGCTTCACGCTGATCGAGCTGCTGGTGGTGATCGCGATCATCGCCGTGCTCATCGGCCTCTTGCTGCCGGCCGTGCAAAAAGTCCGCGAGGCGGCGGCCCGCGCCAAGAGCCAGAACAACTTGAAGCAGATCGCCCTGGCGGTTCACAACTACAACGATGCCTATCAGGGCAAGTTGCCGGCGCTCACCGACCTGGGCACCGGGGCGCCACTCGGCTGGGGCCTGAACTCGCTGTTCTTCAACATCCTGCCCTACATCGAGCAGGACAACGTCTACCGCCTCTTCCAGAAGGGGTCCGGCACGGCGAACAACGTGAATACCTACTTCGGCGCGGTCGGCGCCGCCGGCGCGCCGCAGGGCGGGGCCGCCCGGACGATCATCCCGACCTACCTGAGCCCGGCCGACAGCACCGCCAGTAACGGCACGACCATGACCAACGTGGCCGCCCCGGCGGTGACCGGCGCCCCGACCACGTCGGCGATCGTCAAAGGCGAGTACGCCACGACCAGCTACGCGGCCAACGGCATGCTGTTCAAGAGCAATTCGGGCGGGCTGCCGCGGTCGTTCGTCGACGGCACCTCGAACACCGTCATGTTCGCCGAGCGCTACCAGGTCTGCACGCAGGCCTCGGGCGACGCGGTGTACAACCTCTGGGCGTACGGCCGCAACGACGGCGCCGTCGTGAGCAAGAAGCGGCCGTCGCCGCCGGCGTTCTATTTCGTGGCGAAGGCCGGTACCAAGCCGGAGAACCAGGCCACGATTCAACTCGCCCCGAAATCGCCGATTGCCACCCGCACCGCGCCCAACCCCTTGTCGAAACCGATCCTCTGGGTGCGCGGACGGGAAAACATCAACGCCAGTCCGGCCTACATCGGCCCGCCCTTCCAACTGGCCCCGCGGGGCGCGATCGCCTGCGACGCGAGCCTGCCGCAGACGCCGCACGTCGGCGGCATGCTCACCGGCCTGGGCGACGGCAGCGTCCGCACCGTCTCGCCGACCATCAGCCAGTGGACGTTCGCCGCGTCCTGCACGCCGGCCGGCCAGGAGACGTTGGCCCAGGACTGGTGATGTGTTTGGTGTTTGGTGTTTAGTGTTTAGTGTTTGGTGGGTGATCAAGAACATTTACCAAACACCAAACACCAAACACCAAACACCAACTGAGACCCGTGACGGCGACGCTCGCGTCGTCGTGGAGGCTCCGGCTCGTTGCCGGAGCCTCCTTTTTTTTTGCGCGCGGCTTTTCCGCCGCCAGGAATTCGAAAGCCCCGAAGCCAGACGTCAATCGAGTTTTTTTTGGCTTTTTTAACGCACTTCACACGCGAATCCGGGCGCCTCTGTCAGGTAATTCCGGACATGATTTTGTGTGGTTTTCCGCCGGGTGGCTGGCGCCGATGACGATGGGGGAACGCTCGCGTCCGGTTCGCCCTGACAGCGCGTTGGGATTTGCCCGCTTTGGATTTCCACTTGTCCCGATACCGGGACCGCATTTTGCGAGTCAAACTTCCTCAACATACGGAAGCTGTCCCCGACAGATGTCGGGAAGGTTGTTTTCATTCGTGTCATCTCCGAGTTGCGTGGAGGAGTCGGTCCCGAGGGGATCGGTTAGCGTCATCGTCTCTTTTTTCAGTGAGGAGTCCATGCAATGCGTCGTCGTCAAGGTTTCACGCTGATCGAGCTGCTGGTGGTGATCGCGATCATCGCCGTGCTCATCGGCCTGCTGCTGCCGGCCGTGCAGAAGGTCCGCGAGGCAGCGGCCCGCGCCAAGAGCCAGAACAACTTGAAGCAGATCGCCCTGGCGGTTCACAACTACAACGATGCCTATCAGGGCAAGTTGCCGGCGCTCACCGACCTGGGCACCGGGGCGCCCAACGGCTGGGGCCTGAACTCGCTGTTCTTCAACATCCTGCCCTACATCGAGCAGGACAACGTCTACCGCCTCTTCCAGAAGGGGTCCGGCACGGCGAACAACGTGAACACCTACTTCGGCGCGGTCGGCGCCGCCGGCGCGCCGCAGGGCGGGGCCGCCCGGACGATTATCCCGACGTTCTTGAGCCCGGCCGACAGCACCGCCAGTAACGGCACCACCATGACCGGCGTAGCTCGGGGTGCGGTCACCGGCGCCCCGTCGACCTCGGCGATCGTCGCCGGTGAGTATGCCACGACGAGCTATGCGGCCAACGGCTACGTGTTCCGATCGAACACCGGCGGGCTGCCGCGGACGTTCGTCGACGGCACGTCGAACACCATCATGTTCGCCGAACGCTACCAGGTCTGCACCCCGGCCAGCGGCGCGGCCGTCTACAACTTGTGGGCGTTCGGGCAAAACGTCGGCAACACGGTGAGTAACAAGACTGCATCGCCGCCGGCGTTCTATTTCCTCGCCCCAGCGTCGGGAAATGCGCAGCAAACCACGCCGACGATTTTCAGGGCTCCGAAGCTGCCGCTGCCGACCACGACGGCGCCGAACCCGCTCTCCTCGCCGATCCCGTGGCTGCTCGGGAAGGACGGCACGACGGCTCTGACGGGCAACAACATTCCGTCCGCGCCGTTCCAGTTGGCGCCGCGCGGGGCGATTGCGTGCGACCCGTCGCTTCCCCAGACGCCGCACGTCGGCGGTATGCTGGCCGGGTTGGGTGACGGCAGCGTCCGCACCGTCTCGCCGACCATCAGCCAGTGGACGTTCGCCGCGGCCTGCAGCCCGGCCGGGCAGGAAACCCTGGCGCAGGACTGGTAGTCGTACATTGAGACCCGTGACGGCGACGCTCGCGTCGTCGTTGAGGCCCCGGCTCGTTGCCGGGGCCTCTTTTTTTTTGCACTCGAATGACGCAGGAACTGACGATTCCCCGAGCTCTCGCGACAATTTGGGAGCTGAAACCAACTCCACTCCCCTGCTTCGCCGCTCCCGCATGTAAGGTTTATCCCGACGCGAATATGCGTTTCGCAGCGACTTTTTGGCAATGTTGACAACGTCGAGTGCGGATGTAAGGAACCTCCTGACACGTCGATTCGTATATCCCGACAGAGATTTCCACTTCTCCCGATATCACGGCCGGTTTTCGCCGGCCAAACTTTGGAACCATACGGAATGAGTTCCCCGACGCGTGTCGGGAAGTGCTCGTTTTCATTCTTGTCGTCCCCGGTTTTACGTGGAGGAGCCGGTCCCGCGGGGATCGGTTAGCGTCATCGTCCCTTTTCTCAGTCAGGAGTCCGTGTCATGCGTCGTCGAGAAGGTTTCACGCTGATCGAGTTGTTGGTGGTGATCGCGATCATCGCCGTCCTGATCGGCCTGCTGCTGCCGGCGGTCCAGAAGGTCCGCGAGGCCGCGGCCCGCGCGAAGAGCCAGAATAACCTCAAGCAAATCGCCCTGGCGGTTCACAACTACAACGATGCCTATCAGGGCAAGTTGCCGGCGCTCACCGACCTGGGCACCGGGGCCCCCAACGGCTGGGGCCTGAACTCGCTGTTCTTCAACATCCTGCCCTACATCGAGCAGGACAACGTCTACCGCCTCTTCCAGAAGGGGGCGGGGACCGCGGCCAACGTGAACACGTACTTCGGCGCGGTCGGCGCGGCCGGAGCTGCGCAGGGCGGAGCCGCCCGGACGATCATCCCGACTTACCTGAGCCCGGCGGACAGTACCGCCTCCAACGGCACGACGATGACCGGCGTCGCCCTCGCAGCCCCCGCTGGCGCGCCGACCACGGCGGCGATCGTCGCCGGCGAGTATGCCACGACGAGCTATGCGGCCAACGGCTACGTGTTCCGGTCGAACACGGGCGGCCTGCCGCGGACGTTCGTCGACGGCACCTCCAACACCATCATGTTCGCAGAACGCTACCAGGTCTGCACGCCGGCCTCAGGCGCGGCCGTCTACAACTTATGGGCGTTCGGACAAAACGTTGGCAACACGGCGAGTAGCAAAACTGCGTCGCCGGCGGCGTTCTATTTCCTGGCCCCGGCGTCGGGAACTGCGCAGCAGACGGCGGCGACGATCCAGAAGGCCCCGAAATTGCCGCTGCCGACCACGACAGCGCCGAACCCCCTCTCGTCGGCGATCCCGTGGTTGCTCGGTAAGGAGGGCACGACGGTTCTGACCGGCACCGCCATTCCAGCCGCGCCGTTCCAGTTGGCCCCCCGCGGGGCGATCGCGTGCGACCCATCGCTCCCGCAGACGCCGCACGTCGGCGGTATGCTCGCCGGCCTGGGCGACGGCAGCGTCCGCACCGTGTCCCCGACCATCAGCCAGTGGACTTTCGCCGCGGCGTGCAGCCCGGCCGGACAGGAAACGCTGGCCCAGGACTGGTAAGCAAGTCCTGACGAAACCCGTGACGGCGACGCTCGCGTCGTCGTTGAGGCCCCGGCTCGTCGCCGGGGCCTCTTTTTATGCGCCGTGCTCGGCACTCGCTCCGCTTCGCGTCGCGGCTAAACGGGCGCGATCGTCACCGATCGTTTTTTCAGGAGTGCGAGTACGGCCGTCTCGCGGGCGCGTAATGTAACCGTCATTTCCGTCGTCTCTCGCACTTGCACCGTTGCCAGCGCCCCGCTCAGACTGCCATCGACGTAGGCGTCGAACACGGCCGGGTGGATGTAGCACTTGCGGCACACAGCCTTCGTGTTGCCGAGCCGCTCCGCGACCGCGGCGACGGCCTGCGCGATCTTGCGTTTCGACTGGCTCGGCGCGTCGCCCGCGTCCAGTCCGACCAGCGTCTGGGCGGCCAGAACCGTCCCCGCCCAGGTGCGGAAGTCCTTCGCGGTGAAATCCATGCCGGTCGCGTCGCGGACGTAGTCGTTCACGTCCGTCGAGGTCACGTCGCGGACCCGCCCGTCGTCGTCGAGGTACTGTAGTAACTCCTGTCCCGGCAGCTCCTGGCAACGGCGGACAATGCGGGCGAGTCGCCGGTCGGTCACCGCCACGTCGCGTTCGATGCCGCCCTTGCCGCGGAACCGGAAACGGACGGTCGAGCCGTTGACTTGGGCGTGGCGGTCTTGCAACGTCGTCAGGCCGTAGGAGTGGTTGGCCTTCGCGTACTCGTCATTGCCGACGCGGATGAGAGTTTTCTCGAGGAGGCGAACGACCGTGGCCAGCATCTTCTCGCGCGGCAGGCCGTGCCGCCGCAGGTCTCGGGCGACGCGGATCCGTAGCCGGGGCAGAGCGAGTCCGAACGCGATCATCCGGTCGTATTTGGTGCCGTCGCGGACTTCGGTCCAGCGCGGGTGGTAGCGGTATTGTTTGCGGCCGCGGGCATCTCGGCCGGTCGCCTGGATATGGCCATTCGAGTAGGGGCAGATCCAGACGTCGGTCCACGCGGGGGGAATGACGATCCCGCGTATGCGGGCGAGCGTGTCGCGGCGGCGGACAGGCCTGCCGTTCGGGCCGAGATAGCGAAAGCCCTGCCCGCTGCGGACGCGGCGAATGCCGGGCGAATCGTCACTGACATAGCGCAGGCCGGCGGAGCGGGCGGCGCGCACGGGATTCGTGGTCGCGGGCATCGTGTGGTGCGCGGCCGCGGACCTGGCTCGTGGTTTTGAACGATTTCGGCGGGCGATGGCGGGCACGGGAATTTCCTCAGGTGTCTAAGAGGATCGCAGAGCAAACCTCGCGCCGATCACGGCCGGCCGTGCTATCTCCGGCGATTCGGCGCTTGACCCTGCGCCATGGGTGCCGTACCACTCAGGCACCTACAAGCACTCCGGCCCTTTTATTCCGAGCGAGGAGACCCTCATGCACCGCCGCGATTGGCTCAAGTGGACCGGCGCCGGCGCCGGCGCCGTCGGTCTGCCGTGGCTGGCGCTCCAGGGCGGACGCCCGGCCGCCGCCGCCGAAACGACACAGGTGCCTCCCGCCGCGGCGAAGGCGGCCGCGGGCCTGCCGCCGCTGAAGATCACCGACGTTCAGACCATCCTGACCGCCCCGGCGAATATCCGCCTGGTCGTGGTCAAGGTTCTCACCAGCGAGCCGGGATTGTACGGTCTCGGCTGCGCCACGTTCACGCAGCGACCGCGGACGGTCGAGACCGCCGTCAACCAGTACTTGCGGCCATTCTTGATCGGCAAGGACCCGCTGGCGATCGAAGACGTCTGGCAATCGTCGTTCGTCAGTTCCTACTGGCGCAATGGGCCCGTGCTCGGCAACGCCCTGAGCGGCGTCGACATGGCGCTCTGGGACATCCTCGGCAAGCGGACCGGCATGCCCGTCTATCAGTTATTCGGCGGGAAGTGCCGGCGGGCGGTGCCGACTTACACGCACGCGAGCGGCGGTACGTTCGCGGATGTGAGTCAGGCGGTCCGGCGCGCGATGGATCGCGGGTACCGCTATGTCCGCGCCCAGGTCGCCATCCCCGGGTTGGCGACGTACGGCTCCGGCGGCGCGGTCCGCAATGGGCCGCGAGCAGCCGCCGGCACGCCGGCGAATGCCCGCGCGCAAGTCTGGGAGCCGCGGAAGTATGTCACGACGGTGCCGAAGCTGTTCGAGCACTTGCGCAAGGAAGTCGGCGACGAGGTCGAACTGCTGCACGACGCTCACGAGCGGATCCCGCCGATCCTCGGCATGCAACTCGCACGCGACCTTGAACCCTACAAGCTGTTCTTCCTCGAAGACCCGCTCAGTCCGGAAGACGTCGGCTACTTCGAGAAGCTGCGGGCGCTCACGACCACGCCGCTGGCCATGGGCGAGTTGTTCAACAACCCGAACGAATGGCTGCCGCTCGTGAGCGGCCGGCTGATCGACTTCATTCGCATTCACGTCTCGCAGATCGGCGGGCTGACCCCGGCCCGCAAGGTGGCGGCGCTCTGCGACTTTTTCGCGGTGCGGACGGCGTGGCACGGGCCGGGAGACGTGTCGCCGGTCGGACACGCCGCAAACGTGCATCTGGACATCGCCACGCCGAATTTCGGCGTGCAGGAGGCGCGGCTGTTCAACGAGGCGGAGCAAGACGTGTTTCCGGGGTGCCCGGAACTGAAAGAGGGCATGTACTGGGTCAACGACAAACCCGGCCTGGGCATCGACCTGGACGAGAAGCTGGCGGCGAAGTTCCCGATCCGCGACGACCCGCCGTTCGACATGAACTGGGGCAACCTGCGGCGACACGACGGGTCGGTCACGAAGCCGTAAACTTCTGGCCGCTTGCGGCTTGGCGGCCGCTGACTCGGGCCGGGCGGCGGACCCCGGACAGCGAGCGCTAAGCCGCGCGCGGCTTTCTCCTTGACGCACGGCTCCGCCCGCGGGATGCTGCGACGAACTGCTAGTCAACAAGGGAATTCACCATGAACAGTGAACGTATCGTCACCCGCCGCGACGCGTTTCGCACAGCTACGGCTGTGACCGTCCTTTCCGGTTTATCGCCTTCTTCTCGCGCCGCGGACGCCGCCGGCCGCTTCCCGCAGTCGATCGCCTTTTGGTGCTTCAATTCGGCCGGCGAAAAGTGGGACATCGACACCACCTGCCGTGTCGCCAACGAACTCCGCTGCAAATCCGTCGAACTCGCGGCACCGGAGGACTGGGCCGTCCTGAAGAAGTACGGCCTCGTCTGCGCGATCGCGCTGAACGGGATGCCGGGCGCCCCGTTCGTTAAAGGCTTCAACAACCCACGTTATCACGATGAGGTCATCACCAGCACGAAACAGATGATCGACGCCTGCGCCGCCGCAGGGTTCCCGAACGTCATCGCCTTCACCGGCTACAAGTGGCGCGACGCCGAGGACCCCAAGAGCGGCGAGATCCTCCGGGACGAAGGCGCAGCCAACTGCGTCAAGGGACTCAAGCAGGTCGCCGGGTACGCCGAACAGAAAAAAGTCAGCATCTGCCTGGAGCACCTGAACACTCGCGATCATTCGCACCCGATGAAGGGCCACCCCGGCTATCAGGGCGACGACCTCGACGAGGTGGCGGCAATCATCCGCAAGGTCGGTTCGCCGCGGGTGCGGTTGCTGTTCGACGTGTACCACGTTCAGGTCATGCACGGGGATTTGATCCGACGGATCGAGCAGACCAAGGACATCATCGGCCACGTGCACACCGCGGGTTGTCCCGGCCGCGGCGAGTTAGACGACGCACAGGAAGTGAATTACCCGGCGGTGATGAAGAAGCTGGCGGCGATCGGATATAGCGGCTACGTCGGCCAGGAGTTCATCCCGATCCGCGACCCGCGGGCCGGGCTCCGCGAGGCGGTGCGGCTCTGCACCGTCTGAACCCCAGACCGGTTCGCGACGCTTCGCAGAAGCGTGTGGGTCTCTCACGCTTCTGCGCCGCATCGCTAAACGTTTTCGGTCACATTTCCCGCAACGAGTCGCAAGCGGCGGGTGACCGTCCGCGGAATCTCGTCGGCGTGATGGCTGACGAAGAGGAGCGTCTGATCGGGGCGGACGTTGCGGTCGAGCCAGGTCCGGGCCCGTTCGATCGCGTCGTCGTCGAGGGCTTGAAACGGCTCGTCGAGGATGAGCAGGGGCGGCTCCTTCACGAGCGCCCGCACCAGCAGCACGAGCCGCTGCTCGCCGGTCGAGAGGCGGGCGAAGGGGCGGTCGGCCAAGCCCGCAATGCCGAACTCCTCGAACAGCCGGCGGACCGTCGCGGCGTGGTCCGGCGCGGTCGGCCGATAGGTCACAACGTCGAAAAAGCCGGTCGCGGCCGTCTCGAAGGCCGTCAGCGGGGCCGTGAAATAGAGGTGCAGCTCCGGGGACACTAACCCGATTCGCCGCTTGATCTCCCAAATGCTTTCGCCCGTGCCCCGCCGACGGCCGAACAGATAGACCTCGTTGCTGTACGCCTGCGGGTGGTCGGCGCAGATTAGGCTCAAAAGGGTGGTCTTGCCGGAGCCGTTCGGGCCGAGCACCGCCCAGCGTTCACCGGTGCGGACGGTCCACGTGACGTTGCGAAGGATCGGCCGGTCGCCGTAGGCGACGTTGACGTGGCGTAGTTCGATGATCGCTTCTGTAGCTGGCCTCTGTGAGGCCGGGT
>DATJGQ010000525.1:0-3135 GCA_035494815.1 Gemmataceae bacterium | reverse complement strand
AAAACGCCCCGACGCTCGCCAAGAAATCCACCTCAACATCGTTGGTTATCCGCCGCTCCCTCTGACGGTTACTCGCTCGGGCAGGGGCACGGCGTGGTCGGATGAGCGAGTCGCCCCTACGCTTACCCCTGCCTCTCAGGGAGTCAATCTGTGCCCGATGTACTGACGCATTTCGACGAGTCCGGCGCCAGTCGAATGGTCGATGTCGGCGGGAAAGCGGAAACGGCCCGGCGGGCCGTGGCAAGCGGTCGTGTCCGCATGTTGCCCGAAACGTTGGCACTCATCCGCGACAAGTCGATCTCGAAAGGCGACGTTCTCGAAGTTGCTCGGCTCGCCGGCATCATGGCCGCTAAGCGCACCGCCGGGCTGATTCCGCTCTGCCATCCGCTGCCTCTCACGAGCGTGAAGCTGGACTTCGCCTTCGACGGGACCGACGCGTTGCGAATCAGTGCCACCGTGGAAGTCGTCGCCCGCACCGGCGTCGAGATGGAAGCCCTCACCGCGGTCAGCGTTGCCGCTTTGACGGTTTACGACATGTGCAAAGCCGTCGATCGGGGCATGGTCATCGAGTCGATCCGCCTCGAGGAGAAGTCGGGCGGCAAGAGCGGCGAATTCAGGCGGGGCGATTGACTTCCTGTCACACACGACTATTGTTCACGCTAGTTTGAAACTTCTGAAACGGGTCAGCGCGCCCAGCATCCTGACCGGCTTTCGGGAGATCGTTTTGCAATGAGTAGCTTGTTGACATCCCCGACCGCTTCTTCACGAGCCGCCGGGCTGCTTTTTGCGCCGATTGCGACCGATTTGGCGGCCGTCGAACGAGTTTATGCGGAAACGGTCGCGCACGGCAAACCGGGGCTTGCCCGGCTCATTCAGCACCTCGATCAATATCGCGGCAAGCGGTTGCGACCCGTTTTACTGCTTCTGACCGCTCATGCCTGTGGCCGCGTGACGCCAACGCACCATGTCCTCGGGGCCGTCGTGGAAATGGTCCATACGGCGACGCTCGTCCATGACGACGTACTCGATGAAGCGGGTTTGCGACGGCACGTCCCGACCGTAAACGCCGGCTGGGGCAACAAGGCGAGCATCCTTCTGGGCGACTATCTGTTCACGCACGCCTTCCACTTGTCCAGCACAACGGGTGACGCCCGGGCGTGCGAACTGATCGGCGAGGCCACCAATCGCGTCTGCGAGGGTGAATTGCAGCAGACGCTCGAACGCGGCAACCTGTCGCTGTCGGAAGAGGAGTATTTGGAGATCATCGACAAGAAGACGGCCGCATTGACAGCTTGCTGCTGCCAGTTGGGCGCCTACTACGCGGAGGCCGAGCCGGAAGTTGTCGAGCGGCTTGCAAACTACGGGCGCTCTCTGGGAATTGCATTTCAGGTCGCTGACGACCTGCTCGACATCACCGGCCGTGAGCAGACGGCCGGCAAAACACTGGGCACAGACCTTGAGCAGCTGAAATTGACGTTGCCACTGATTCACATGCTTGAGAACGTCCGGCCGGAGGAGGCGACACGGCTACGGGCGTTGCTGCGAGGGCGTTCGCCACAACGGCGCGAGGCCATCACCGAGGCGGTCGAGACGACGAAGGCCGTCGCGTACGCTCGTCAGAAAGCGGACGACTTCGCGGCAGCGGCGCGGGACGAGTTGGAGTGTTTGCCGCCGTCGGACTTCCGCTCGATTCTGGAAACCCTGACGCACTGGTCGGTGCGGCGGGAGAAGTAATCAGCCGATCAATTCCCACAACTCCGGCGCCGCGAGACTCGCGACGACCGCGTCCGCGTGGGCGCGATCGCCTTCGGGCGTGTGCGCGTGCGGCACGAGAACGGCCCGCGTCCCGGCGGCTTTCGCGGCGCGGATACCGTGAATGCTGTCCTCGATCACGAGCACGTCTCCCGGCGGCAGGTCGAAGCGGGACGCCGCGGTCAGAAAGATCTCCGGGTGCGGCTTGCCGTGCGTCACATCGTCGGCGGTGAGCACGAAGGCGAATCGCTCCAGAAGCCCGTGAGGGCCGAACATCTGGCGAACATACTCGCGGCCGGACGACGTCGCGATCGCCTTCGGTAAGCCCCGGGCGTCCAGCCGGTCAAGCAGTTCGCGGGCGCCGGGCATCAGCGGCGCGTGGTTGGCGTCGAGCGTCTCCAGGAAGAACCGTTTGTACTCCGCGGCGACGGCCTCCATCGTCTCCGGCAGGCCGAACCGTTCGATGAAGAGCGGCAGCGAGTTGTTCGCCGGCGTGCCGAGGATGCTGGCCATGAAGTCGGCGTCGAACGAAATGCCGCGACCCGCGAGCAGACGCCGCGCGGCTTCGACGAAGACCCATTCGGTGTCGATCAGCGTCCCGTCGAGGTCGAACACCACCGCCCGGACCGGCCGTCGGTCACTTTTTGGCGGCGCGGTTGTCGTTCGGGTAGGCATCGGGAAGTGCGTTGTGCCGGACGGGCTCCAGAGCGATTTCGCCAGAGCTATCGTCGGACCGCCCCGCCTTGGCGTCCACCATCTCGGCGAATTCCGGGGCCGAGAGTTGCTGCGTGCACTCGTCGGGCATGACGGGGGCCTTGCCGGGCCCGATGTGGACGCGGAACTTCAGACCGGCGATGCTCAACTGTTCGTTCTGAATGAGCGCGGCCCGCCGGACCCGCTGGCCGTTGACGCGGGTGCCGTTCGTGCTGCCCAGGTCACGGACGAGCAGCACGCCGTCGGACTTTACGAGCACGCAATGTTGCTTGGAGACGCTCTTGTGGTCGAGCCGCAAGTCACAATCCTCCTTGCGACCGACGAGGGTCAAATCCTTCGTCAGCTCCAGCGGCGGACCGCCATCGAGGGGGATGAGTTGCGCGCGCATCGCGGGACTCGGCCGGAAGAGTCGATGGAGAGGCCTCTATGTACCATAGATTGCCCGGATGGAAACCGCCAGCTGATTCGCGCGACAATCGGCCCCGTAATCCCTTCCCCTGCCGGCAGAAACGGCGCGTTCAGACGGTTCGTCGGGCGGCGATCAGGAAGCCGTACGCCCGCAACGAGCCGAGTAGCCAAGGGCACGAGAGGCGGCCGTCCGGGCCTGCCCCGACCGGCCGGACCTCTTCGGTGCGAAAACCCACGGCGCGCAATAATCGGCCCATTTCG
>DATJGQ010000524.1:0-13669 GCA_035494815.1 Gemmataceae bacterium | reverse complement strand
GGCACGAAGATGCGATTACGGCCATTCATCGGCGTTCCCTAACAGGAGAGGTAAAGGCTGTCAGACCGTTCTAAGTAAAGGCTGGCTTCCTCGACCTTTCACTGCGATGTTGCCCGTCGGGGCTTCAAGGGGACGATCGATTTGCGTCGTCCCCGCGATCATGGCGTGAATGACCCCGCCGATAGTAGTCTACCGCAGTAGGTCAGCAAGCTTTTTCCTCCGGTACTTATTTACACGACCGCCTCCCACCGCAGCCGCGCCCCTTTACCCTCCGCGTGGAAGCGGAGGCCCTTGTCTTTGAGGCTGCGGTTGAGGTTCGATAACCTTGTTTCCAGGACCTGAGCGCGGGGGTGTGAGCGGGTCCTCGGGCAGCGGATTGTGGATGACCTCGCACCAGCCGTTCGCTTCGAACCGCTCGAAAATCGCCCGCCGGTTCACGGCATCCGCGCGGAAGTGAACGCAGTTCCCCCGCCACCACAGCAGGCCGTTTTTGGCGTCCCAAATCGGGCGCTCTGTCGGCTGCTCATCGGCGGAGGCAGCGGACGGATTCGCGTCCTTGTTCGCCGTTCGTTTTTCGGCGCGCGGCGGTTCCTCAGGTTTCTTCACGGGACTCCTCCCGACAGAGCTAACGGAAGAGGAAGAAGAAGCGAGACGTGAACGCGGCCCATCATCATCTCCAGTGGCGAAATGCGCGGAAAACAGGACACTCGATCGCACATTTTTTCCGCAAAACCGTCACAACCGCCGGAAGGATGGCGGCCGAAGTCTGAATCTGCACGGAACTTGCAACGGGCCCTTAGCACGCGCGGTCAAACTCGATTTCACTCGCGACAGACGGGGCCGACGCTCTAACCGATCGGGCCCATCGGATGCAGCGGAACCGGCGGACGAATTGGATTCGGCGGTCGATTGGAACAATCAGTCGGCGGAAGATGATGAAGCCCGCGGTATCGCCCCGGGTAAGGTTCGACTAGCCGGCTCCGTCGCCGCCACGGGACGCGTGGGCGCCGAGCCCGACCACAGCCGCACGCCCGTTCGACGCGCGGACGCGTTCGAAGATCAGGTCGATCGCGCGAAATTCCGGATCGACCACATAGAGGCAGGACGGGTGGCCGAGGAAGTCGAACGTGCTCCGCGCGTCGATGACCGAGTCGATCGCGCGTCGCAGTGTTCGCAGAAACCATTCCAGTTTCCAGCGGCCCGTGCGGAACGCGACGATGTCGCTAACCGGACTCATCGGCACCTCGACGAGCCCGTCCGGATACGCGAACGGCTGCGCGTCCGCCTGGGCGCGAACAATCGCGCCGAGGTACGTCTCAGACGGCTCGCGGCCCGGTTCGGGCGCCGGGTGGGCGGGATATTTGCTGCTGACCCACTTGAACCCGAGTTCGCGAAGCCAGCGGCGCACGTCCGGTCGGTCGGCGAGGCCGTTCGGGAACCCGCCCGGCGTGCGAAAGCCTGCCGGTTCAATTCCGACGCGGGCCTTGAGGGCGGCGGTCGTCAGCCGGATGTTCTCGACAATAATCTGTTCCGCCGTCTTGCCCTGAACCAGCCACGGGGCCCGCTGAAACCGGAATTGGATGTCCGCCGGCTTCGTCGCCTTCATGTGGACGTGGTCATAAGTGTGGTTGCCGATCGGGTGTCCGGCCGCGGCGATCTCCTTGAGCCAGCCGACGTCGGCCTGCTCGAACACGCGTCCGACGGCGAAACAGTGCACGACGCCGCCGGCCGCCTTCACCCGCCGACACGCCTCGACGGTGTAACGTTTCGTCTCGTCGTTCAGGTTGCCTTTTTCGTAGTCCCAGTGCGTGTCTTCCCACCGCGGGAAGTTGCGGCTCATCTCCAGGTCGAGCGTGATGGCGATGAGGGCCTTGCCGGCGTGCGGATCGGCGGCGCGGCTGTAGCTGGCCTCTGCGAGGCCGGCCTCACAGAGACCTGCTACTGAAAACCGCGCCGCCGTCGCACGGAAGAACTGTCGGCGGTTCACGGCGTCCCTTTCGAATCGCACTTCACCCACGAGACTTGCGTAATGAGGTGATTCAGGGCCGCGAATGATATTGATGCGTTGGTCGCATGCCGCGGCGAGTCGTTGGCCGGGAACGTCGCCAGCGTCGCGTCGCCGACCAGGAAAACGTTGAAGTCCTTCGCGAGGTTTTCGTACCCGGCCGTCGTGCGACAGAAGCACATGTCGGTCGCGTATCCGGTCAGCAGCACGTGGCGGACGCCATTCGTCTTCAGGAAGTCGCGCAAAGGCGGATAGCCGTCGCCGTCGTAGATCACGACGTCATTCGGGTCATATTCGACGTCCTTGGTGACCGGGATCGGCAGGTCCCAATAACCGGCGCCGTTGTAGTGCGGCCCGGCGTCGAGACCCGGGAACTGGCGGAAATAGTCGATGACCGGCGACTCCCGCAACAATGTCAGCGTCCCTGGCAGCGGCCGGGCCCGGTAGTCGAAGCTTGCCAGTTTGGCCGCCAGTTCCTTCGACCCGGATTTGCGATCGTCGTCGGACGGCCGGCCGCGCATCGATCGGTAGAGCTTCTTACGGATCGCGTCCTCCTTGCCCGGCAGGCTGAACATCGTGAACACGACCCGGCCCCGCAGGGATTTGAGGAACGGGTCGATGACGGCGCGCGTGTGTTTCGCGGCGAGGGCGTTCTTGGCGGGAGTGCAGAAGTCACACACGCCGGCGGGCTCGGGCGTCCGCCAACCCTGGCCGTCGTCGATCCCCCACGGGTGGACCATGATGACGGCCGTCGCGCCGGATCGCAGGTGGTTCGGCATTTCGATGATGCCGCGGGCGTTGTACGAGAACGGCCACGCACGCACGTGCAAGTCCGCGGCGTCGTCCGTGACCAACGGCGGGGCCTCATAGCGGATCGGTTCCGTCACCGGCGCGACGAACTCGGGATGGTCGGCGAGCAGCGGTTTCGCGTCCTTGATCGGCGTGAGGCGATTGGCGTAGACGCGCGTCGGCGGCTCCGCGGGCCACGCCCGAGCGACCAAAACCAGGACCAGCGCAACGGTGAGTCGAATCATGGCGTCGGCCTCGGGGTCGGTGGCGGACCGGTCGCTTGCAGATACGCGAACAGGTCGCGCAGTTCCTGGGGCTTGAGTCCTTTGAGCAGGTCATCCGGCATCAGTGAAACCGGCGATTCGTCGAGCGATTCGATTTCGCCGCGCGGCACATCGGTCCGCTCGCCCTTGGCGTCGAGCAGCGTAACCCGGGCGGGAGTCTGTTCCGCGATCACACCGGTGAGCACTCGGCCGTCCTTGGCTTCGAGCCGATAACTGACGTACTCGCGGCGAATGACGCTCGACGGATCGACAATACTGACGAGAAGATAATTGCGGTCCGCCCGATTGGCGTGCGTCAGGTCCGGCCCGACGGCGCCGCCCTCGCCGAAGAGGCGATGACAGGTCGCGCATTGTTTGGTGAAGAGCGCCCACCCCGCGCCGGGGTCGCCCGGTCCGGCGCGAAGGTCGTTGTTGAGCCGTCGCACGTCGGCGAGTTTGGCTTCCGGCGTGCCGGGCCCGACGTTGCCCCAGTGCTTCCCGACAAGGGCGTCGAGTTCCGGCGCGTGAAGCGCCCTCACGTCGCGAAGTTCGTCGATGGTCAAATCGTTGACGGGAATGCGGCCGTCGTCCACCGCGCGCAGTAGAACCGCGGCCCACGGCCGTTTGCCGAGCAGGACGGCCCGCGATCGCGCTTTCACAACTGCGGCCAAGCGCGGGTAAGTCGCGATGAGCGTCTCGGCCTGCTCGTCGCGACCCAAACGCTGCCACGCCGTGAGTGCCGCGAGTTGAACGCCGGTCGGTTCATTTCCGCCGACGAGCGACAGCACCGTCGCGGCCGAACTCGCCGACCCGACCTCGCCGAGAAGCCCCAACAATGGTGCGCGATCGACGGCCGGGCGCTCGCGCTCCGCGCACCGCTCGCCGAGCTGCCGCAGTGCCGCCGGGTCTCGAAGTCGGCAGAGAACGCGAAGCAGCGCGGTGCGGTCGTTAGTGTCGCGCCGAAGTCCGCGCAGAAACTCTCTCAGTTCCCTCCCGACCCGGAAAGCCGAACCGTTCGTAGGTCGCTCGCACAGGCCCTCCTCCAACGCCAGCAGCCATTGATCCGTAGGCTTCGGACTGAGCAGTGCCAGGCATGCCCCGTCGGCGTCGGACGTATCGGCCGCGGCATAATGACGAATCAATCGCGGGACGACGACATCGCGCGCGAGCGTCGCACGCCGGACGTCCGAATCGGTGAAGAGGGCGACGACCGATTCGCGGGCCGGGAGGGCGTGGCGTTCGACGGCCCACCACAACAACAAAGGGATTTGCGGATCAGCCGCGTCGGCGTCGCGCGTGACGAGATTCCGGACGATCGGCAGCGCATCGCCCGCCGGCAGTCGCCTGGCGGTGCAGGCCAGTTGGCTCCGCACCACGGGACTGGAATCTTCCGCCGCCAGACGCGTCAGTCGTCGCGCGGTTGCCGGTTCAACCCGGCACTCATCGCCCAAAAGTCGGACGGTCCATCGGCGGACGTCGGGGTTCCGATGATCGAGAAGCGTCCGCGCAAACTCCTCGTCGAATCCGCCACTGACGTACAACGCCCAGAGAGCTTGCAGGGCCAGTTCGTCGTTTGTGGTTTCCGCCACGAGTGTGCGTAACGGCGGGATGACCTCGGGATCGCGCCGATCGGCCAGAATCCGGCGGGCCGTCCGGGCGTGCCAGTCGTTCGGGTGCGCTAACAGCTTTACCAAGTCACTGCTGCTTAACCTGCCGAGATCGAGCCCCGCGGCCGGCGCGGGCGAGCCGTACGCAATCCGGAAGACGCGGCCGTTGGACCGATCCCATTCGGCGTCGGGATCGGGATGGGCGGTGCGGGCGTCGTGCCAGTCCGCGACGTACACACACCCGTCCGGCCCGAGACAAACGTCGCTCGGTGCGAACCAGGTGTCGTTCGCCCGCAACAGTTCGCCGCCATGACGCGACCGGAACGACGAACCGTTCGCCGTCAGGTCGTGCCAGTAAACCGCGTGGCCGAGCAGGTCGGCGGCGATGTACTTGTCACGGAAGCGGGGCGGAAAGTTGTCGCCGCGGTACAGGATCCCGCCCACCGTGACATGCCCGCCGGTGAAATCCTGATGCGGGACGTGATCGAAGTAGCCGTACGCGTGTGGGTGATGTAACGCCCCGTGTTTGCCGAACGACTTCCAGTAGTACCCGCCTTGGACGCCGTGCAGCATCGTGAAGCCGCCGACGTTGGTGCTGTAGAGCAGATTGCCGTGACGATCGAAATCGAGTCCCCACGAGTTGCCGCCGCCTTCGCAGAAGAGTTCGAACTTGCGGCTGAGCGGGTGGTAGCGCCAGACACCTTGCTGGAACTCGATGCCGCGGATGTTCGCCGTCACCGTGCTGCCCTGACAGCCATAGAGCCAACCGTCCGGACCCCACGTCAGCGAGTTGGCGACCGAATGGGCGTCCTCCATGCCGAAACCGCTCAACAAGACTTCCGGGTCGCCGTCCGGTACGCCGTCGCGATCGCGGTCAGGATAGAAGAGGAGATAAGGTACTTGCAGGACGAAGACGCCGCCATGGCCGAACGCGAAGCCGCTGCCGAGGTTCAACCCGGTGAGAAAGTCGCGTGACTTTGGCCGGCCGGGGTGCTCGGTATCGAGTTCCAGAATCGTGAGTCGATCGGCGCCGCGCGGCCCGCGCGGCGGCGGTTCCGGAAGTCGGTCGTAGACGGTCCGGGAGTAACGATCCACCTTGACGCGTGTCAATCCTGCCGGGTTCGGGTACTGCAAGTATTGCATCACCCACAACCGGCCGCGCTCGTCGAAGTCGATCGCCACCGGCTGGCGGACCGTCGGCTCGGCCGCGACGAGCGAGACGGTGAACCCGGGCGGGGCCGTCATCTTGCCCGCGGCTTGCTCGGGCGGATGGCCCTGTGGCCAACAGCTCGCGGCGGCCGCGACCATGAGCGCGGCCGCAATCAAACCGGATTGGACCCACCTGACCATCGGCCCGCACTCTCGCATCAGCCTTTGGACGTCTCACGACGGGCGGAGATCGGCCAGACGGCTTCCACGCGATCGCCGCGGACCGCGTAGAGTCGGTCGTACAGGTTCACCGTCGGATCGCAGTGCGGAACGATGAACTCGAGACGATCGCCGAGCCGCGGCAACTTGCCGCCGCCCTCGGCCGTCAGGCTGCCGAATTCGTCGCCGGCGCGTGCATAGACGATGCCGGGCCAATCGCGCGCTTCGGGCTTATACGGCACGTCGGTGGCGAACGCTTTCGTGCCCGCATCGAGCGAGACGCGATCGGAATGCGTCGCGCTGACGACCGTGGTGAGCACAGTCAGGCTCGGCTTGAAGTCGGTGTAGACCGCGCCGCTCTTGCCGCCGATCCGGCGGTAATCGACGTCCATGAACACGTACGAGCCGACCTGCAGTTCCGTGACGCCGGGGATGGTGCTGTCGATGTTGTACGTCCCCGTGCTGCCGCCCGAGACGATCGGCGCGTCGAGGCCGGCCTTCGTCAACAGATCGCGGGTCTCGACCGCCTTCGTCATCGCCTGCCGCGAGACCTGCTGCCGCTTCTCGAAGCCGACCGTATGCGATGACATTCCGGAATAGGCTTGCACGCCGCGGACGCGGAGGTTTCCGCTCTTCGCCATTTGCACGGCGAGATCTTGCGCCGGCGCACCGGGCAGAATGCCGCTGCGGCGATCGCCGACGTCCACGTCCACGAGGACGTCGACCTTCACGTGGGCCGCTTCCGCCGCCCGTGCGAGCATTTCCGCCTGCCGCGGGTGCCCGACGGACAACATCACTTCGCCGCCGTTGCGAACCAGGTTGACCATCCGCGCGATCTTGCCGGCATCGACAACCGGTGACGTCAGCAGTACGCCGCGAATGCCGCCGGCGACCATCGCCTCGGCCTCCGGCACGGTCGCGGTGCTGACGCCGAGCGCGCCGGATGCGACCTGCCGCTTGCCGACTTCAACGCACTTGTGCGTCTTTGCGTGTGGCCGAAAGCCGCAGCCGCTCCGCCGGCAGTGGTCCGCCATTGTCTTCAGGTTGAACTCGAACGCGTCGAGGTCCAGGAGCAGGGCGGGCGTCGGCAGATCGTCCTTCCGTCGGCCGACCCAATCGTCGTCGGCGGCGGCGGCGCGCACCGGCGACGACGTCGAGGCGACGGCGGCGCCCAGGCCGGACAGCAAAAACGTTCGGCGATTTACCGGCATGCTTCACCTCACTCCCTGCTGGTTTTCGGCGAACCGGCAGCGTAAGCTGCCGGGTGTTGTCCGCCCAACCCGGCAGCTTACGCTGCCGGTTCGCCAAATGCCAGAAGCTACCGAAGGCCAGCCATGCTCACCCGTCAGCGAACGACGCGCCTCCTTCTGATCCTCTCCGGCGTTTGCACCTGGCCGCACGTCTGTTCCGCTCAAGGACGGGACACGCCCGAATCGCTTCTGCAAAAGGCGCGAACCGTTCTCGCGCGCGTTGACGGCGACATCGCCGTCCCTGGCATCAAAGAGCCCGTCGAGGTCCTGCGCGACCGCTGGGGCGTGGCGCACATCTACGCGAAGAACGCCGACGACCTTTTCTTCGCGCAGGGCTTCGTCGCGGCACAGGATCGGCTGTTTCAAATCGACCTTTGGCGACGGATCGCCGTCGGCGAGACGTCCGAGCTGCTCGGCCGCGCCGGCCTGGACGGCGATCGCTTCGCGCGACTGATCAAGTACCGCGGCGACATGGACGCCGAGTGGGCCAGCTACTCGCCCGACGCCCGGCAGATCGTCACGGCATTCACGCGCGGCATCAACGCTTATATCGATTCGATCGGCGAGCGGCTTCCGATCGAGTTTCAGGTGCTCAAAACGCGGCCCAAAAAATGGCGGCCGGAAGATTGCCTCGGGCGAATGGCCGGGATCGTCATGACCCGTAACTTCCAGAGCGAGGTGTCGCGGGCGGAGTTGATCACCGCGGTCGGCGTCGAAAAAGCACGCATGCTGATGCCGACCGATCCCGTTCTTGCGTTCGCGCCCGTCCCGGAACTCGATCTCACGGGCATCGGCAAATCGGTGCTGGCCGGCTACACCGCGGCGACTCGCTCGATGCCGTTGCGGCCGGGCGACGGCAGCAACAACTGGGTCGTCGACGGCACACTCTCAACTTCGGGCAAGCCGCTGTTGGCCAGTGACCCGCATCGCGCCCTGGGATTGCCGTCGCTGCGTTACCTCGTCCACTTGCACGCCCCCGGCTGGAACGTCATCGGCAGCGGCGAACCGGCGCTCCCCGGCGTGGCGATCGGCCACAACGACCGCGTCGCGTGGGGATTCACGATCGTCGGCACCGACCAGGCGGACCTCTACGTCGAGCGAACCGACTCGCAGGACCCGACGCGGTACAAGGTCGGCGACAACTGGGAGCCGATGAACATTGTCCGGGAGAAAGTCGCCGTGCGTGGCGAGGCGCAGCCGGTCGAGCTGGAGCTGCGGTTCACGCGACACGGCCCGGTGATTCACGAAGATACGGCGCGGCACCGCGCGTATGCCTTGAAGTGGGTCGGCGCCGAACCGGGCGCGGCGGCCTATCTGGGAAGCTTGGCGTTTGACCGGGCGGCGAGCGCCCACGATTTCGCGAAGGCGCTCTCCGCGTGGAAGAGCCCGTCGGAGAACATGGTCTTCGCCGACATCGACGGCCACATCGGCTGGGTGGCCGCCGGGCTTGCGCCAATCCGTCGCGGCTGGGACGGACTCCTGCCGGTCCCCGGCGACTCGGGCCAGTACGAATGGCGAGGATTCCGGCCGTTGGAACAGTTGCCGCACGCCTTCGACCCCGCGGCACATTTTCTACACACGGCCAATCACAATACTCTGCGGCCGGACGACCCCGACCCGATCGCCTTCGAATGGGCGCCGCGGTTCCGGGCCGACCGCATCCAACAACGACTGCAGGCCAAACCGAAGTTCGATCTGAAGGAGTTTCAGAGCATTCAGTATGACGACACGTCCCTGCCCGGATTGGCACTCGTCAAGCTGCTCAAGTCCGGGGCCATACGCGACGCGGAGTTACAACCATACATCGACCTCCTGACGAATTGGGACGGGTCGCTTTCGGCCGATTCGCGCGCAGGAGCACTGTATGGCATCTGGCTGCGCGAATTGCTGGACGCGCTCTATCGACCGCGCGTGCCGCCCGAACTCTTGGAGGGGCTGGTGTCGCGCGGTGGTGTCCCGGTGCTGCTCGCGGCGCTGGAACAGCCGGACGCGCGCTGGTTCGGGAATCATCCCGAGCAAGGGCGCGACGATCTACTCCGCCGGACGTTGCGTGTCGCGGTCGGCAAGGCCCGCGAGGCTTTAGGGCCGGACATGCGGCAATGGTCCTGGGGCAGGCTGCACACGATGACTTTCCGTCATCCGCTGGCCGCGCTCGGACCTCAGTACGCGTCGGCATTCAACCTCGGCCCGGTCCCGCGGCCGGGCGACGCCCACACGCCCAACGCCGCGACCCACGATCCCAAGTTCGCGCAGACCAGCGGCGCCAGTTATCGACACGTCGTCGATCTTGCGGATTGGGATAAGGGTCTGGCGACCAGCACCCCCGGTCAATCGGGCCAGCCCGGCAGTCCGCATTACGCCGATTTGTTGCCTCTGTGGCAGCGCGGCGAGTATTTCCCACTGGCGTTCTCGCGCGCGAAAGTTGACGAGGTCACCGCGCACCGGATGCGCCTGATGCCGCGGGATTAGCGGCGACTGCACACTTGCGACACCTACATCTTGCGGCTAACGTGTCAGCGGCTCACCGAGGATTATCAACATGCGCACTTCCAGCGTTGTCACCAGCTTATGTGTTTGCCTCTCCGTTGCGCAACAATCCCCCGCCGGGGACCTACCGAAAGTCACGGAGGTCGAGCTGCAACCGCTCGCCGCCCAGGTGCAGCGACTGGTCCAGGCCCTGGATCACATCGGCGCCCCGCTGTCCGCGGCCGACAAACAAAAGTTGCAGTCGGCGGCCGACGACAAAGCCAAGGGCGTCGCGACCATTCAGGCCGTCCTCGATCCACATTGCCTGGCCGCCGTGCAAATCACCGCCCCCGACAAGATCGTCGCGCAGATCGGCCCCGCGCCGACCAAGCTGGCCGAACAAGGCTGGCGCGCGTTTCTCGTGAAGGTGCATAATCCCGCCGGCGTCGCCAGGGTCGAGCTGCGGGTGGACAGCCCAAACGCGCAAGCCATGCAGCGCCGTTCCACGAGTTCGCCGGACCCGAAAGTGATTTCCGCCGGCGAAGTCGGCCGGCGATTCCTCGACGTGATGATGTATAACACCCAGCCACTATTGCCGGAACTGTCCGGGTTGCAACTGGAGTACCGAATCGTTCAGGTGTATTGCCGCGACGCCGGCCGCAAGGAGGCGTCGCTCGGATTCGCTCTCGGGCCGACCGCGCGACCGGGCGCTCGGCCGACGCGTCCCACGGCCACGGCCAATGAGACCGACTACCTGTTCGAGAGCGAGCCGGCGGTGCTCGTTCGCCTCGGCGTCCGCGACGTCGACGGCAAGCCGACCGTGGGCGCCTTCACCATCCGAGACAGCGCCGGCCGCGTCTACCCGGCGATGAGCCGGCGGTTGGCCCCCGACTTCTTCTTCCACGCGCAGATCTACCGCCGCGACGGTGAAACGGTTTTGCTGCAACCGGGTCGTTACACGGTCACCTACACGCGCGGCCCCGAATACCGGGTGCTGACGAAGGAAATCACCGTCCCGTCCGCGGCGACGCACAACGAGACCTTCCGCCTCGAACGCTGGATCCACCCGGCGACCCGCGGCTGGTACTCCGGCGACCACCACATCCACGCCGCCGGCTGCTCGCACTACGAAAGCCCGACCGAAGGCGTGACGCCGGAAGATATGATGCGGCACGTCCTCGGCGAAGACCTGAACGTCGGCTGCTGCCTCAGTTGGGGGCCGTGCTGGTATCACCAAAAGCGCTACTTCGAGGGCAAGGTCAACCCGCTGTCGACGCCGACGCACCTGCTCCGCTACGACGTCGAAGTGTCCGGCTTTCCGTCGAGCCACTGCGGCCACATTTGCCTGCTGCGATTGCGAGAACAAGACTATCCCGGCACGAAGCTGATCGAGGATTGGCCGAGTTGGGACCTGCCGATCTTCAAATGGGCGAAAGGGCAGGGCGGCGTCGTCGGGTTCGCCCACAGCGGCTGGGGCCTCGCCCCGGACAAGCCCGACGAACCGGCCGCCCAACAGATTCCCAACTACGTGCTGCCGATGATGGACGGCATCGGCGCCAACGAGTACCTCGTCGACGTCGCCCACGGCGCCTGTGACTTCATCTCGACGGTCGATACGCCCGCGAATTGGGAGTTGAACATCTGGTACCACACGCTCAACTGCGGCTACCGCGCCCGAATCAGCGGTGAGACCGACTTCCCGTGCATCTACGGGGAACGCGTCGGCCTCGGCCGCAGTTACGTGCACCTCGACGGCAAACTCGATTTCAATCAATGGGTCGAGGGCATCAAGACCGGCCGCTGTTACGTCACCGACGGCCTGAGCCACCTGATGGACTTCTCCGTCAACGGCGTCGAGATGGGAACCAAGGACAGCGAGGTGAAGTTGTCGGCCCCCGGCACCGTGAAAGTGAAGGCGCGGGTGGCGGCATTTCTCGAGCCGACGGTCACCGCCGAAACGGAGAAGATCCGCAAGGCACCCATTCCCACGCGCGGCAACTCGAGCACGATGACGTTCACGTCGAAGCCCTACTGGCACGTGGAAAAGGCCCGCATCGGCGACACGCGCACCGTGCCGGTCGAGGTGATCGTGAACGGCTATCCCGTGGCGCGGAAGGAGGTCACTGCCGACGGCACCGAGCAACAAGTCGAGTTCGACGTGCAGATTCCGCACAGCAGCTGGGTGTGCTTACGTATCCTGCCGTCAAGTCATTCCAACCCGGTCTTCGTCGTCGTCGATGGCAAACCGATTCGCGCGAGCAAGCGTTCCGCCGAGTGGTGCCTGAAGTCGATCGACAAGTGCTGGGACAAGAAGGTGCCGCGGATCCGCGAATCCGAGCGCGCCGCCGCGGCGCAGGCATACGACGAAGCCCGGACGGCGTATCGCAAGATTCTCGCCGAGTGCGTCGCGGATTGAACTCACGGAGCCGCCGATGAACCGCCGGGACTTCCTGGCCGCGCTGCCCGCCGTCCCGGCATTCGCGAACGCGGCCGGCCCGCCCGACATGAAGATGCCGGCCGATCCCCCGCGCGAGTTGCCGCCGACCGGCGCCGACCTCGGCACCTTATTCTCCGACGTCGAGAAGCTGGGCGCCGCGAATCCGTACGCCTTCCGCTTCCCCGGCGGCGCATTCCGGAATTATCAGGAATACCGCGCGGCGGCGCGAGACAAAGTTCTGGAGTTATTGCTGTACCGGCCCGACCGAATCGACCCGCGGCCGGAAGTGCTGGAACGGGTGGACTGTGGGGACTATGTCCGGGAGAAGCTTCTCTTCTCCACATCACCAGTGTTGCGAGTGCCGGCGTACGTGTTAGTTCCCAAAGGGCTCAAGGGGCCGGCCCCGGCGATCGTCGATCTGCACTCGCACGGCGGAATGTTCCTGTTCGGCAAGGAGAAGGTCATCGATTTCGGGACCAACCATCCCGCGATGACCGAGTATCACGCGGCCAACTACGACGGCCGGCCGACCGCGACCGCGCTGGTGCGGCGCGGCTACGTGGTCATCTCGATCGACGCGTTCATGTTCGGCGAGCGGCGCGTGCTGATCGACGCGGACCGCAAGTCCGGCTGGGATCGCTCGCGGTATTCGATCGAAGACGTCCGCCGACTGAATCAGGTCTGCCGGTCGAAGGAATCGACCGTGGTGAAGGGTCTCACACTCGCCGGCGCGTCGTGGCCTGGCGTCGTGGCGTGGGACGACATGCGGACGGTCGATTACCTGTTGACCCGACCGGAGGTCGACCCGAAGAAGATCGGCTGTCTCGGCATCTCGATGGGCGGGTATCGGTCCATTTACTTGACCGCGCTCGATGACAGGATCACCGCCGGTTGCGTCGTCGGCTTCATGTCGTCGGTGCGGCCGATGGTCAAGGCGCACCTGGACACGCACTCGTTCGTGCATTTCCTGCCCGGCCTGCACAAGTACCTCGATCTGCCGGACGTGGCGGCGTTAACAGCGCCGCGCGCGCTGTTGGTCCAACAGTGCCGCCGCGACCGGCTCTTCCCGCCCGCCGGCATGGAAGAGTCGGTTCGGCGAATCGCCGCGACGTATCAGGCGGCCGGTTGTCCGGAAAAGTTCGAAGGCAGGTTCTACGATGAACCGCACCGTTTCACGATCGCGATGCAGGACGAGGCGTTCGCCTGGCTCGACAAGCACCTGAAGAGTTGACCGGCAAGCGTCAACTTCCCGGCGGGGCCTCGGCGCCGCGGCGACGGTACTCCTCGATCGCGGTCTGAAACGCCTTCTCCGCCTCGCCGCGCTCCGACGCCGCGATACCACGGTTCCGCACGCGCCACAGTTGATGGATCGTCTCTTCGCACCAGCGCGCGCTTTGCCGCGAAACTCGAATCGGCTTACCGGCAACGATCACGTCCACCGGATTCGTATGCAATTGTGGGAAGTGTCGCAGCGCGACCCAGCT
>DATJGQ010000523.1:0-2980 GCA_035494815.1 Gemmataceae bacterium | reverse complement strand
GGGCATCCGTTAGCGCCTTTTGTGCGGCGGTCAAATCAGCACCCGCCTTCGCCGCGGTCTGCTGAGCTTCTTGAGCCGCCTTGGCGAGTTCTTTGTTCCCAGGCGTGGCGTCCGCAGCGGCTTTGATCTTCGCGGCCGCTTCGGCGAGCGCCTTGGCCGTCACGTCGCGGGTCTGCACGACCGCCTGCGCGGGGGCGACCGCAGCGGCCGCGCGCTCGGCGACCGGTTTCGCGTCGGCCAATGCGTCCGCGATCACTTTGCTGATGTTGGCGGTGTCGGCGGCCGCTTTCTGCGCGGCGGCCAACTCGGCGTTCGCCTTTTGCGCGGCGGCAGTCGCGGCGGCCAACGCCGCCGTCGCTTTCGGCAACTCCGCCCCCTTCGCTTCGAGCAGCTTCTGCGTCGCGAGCAACTGCTCCGGCGGCGTCAGCGGTGTCGTGGTAAACTCGCCCAATCGGGCCCCGTCGGTGGCACTCCAAACGCGCAACCGACCCTGCAGATCGCCGGCGACAGCGGCGGAGTCGTCGTGCGTGAACGCGGCCCGCGTCGCCAGGTCAGTGAGGGACTCCATCGCCTTCTTCAGGTTGCCGGCACCGTCCCAGACTTTCGTGAGCGCGTCCCGGCCGCAGGTGACGAGCCGGCCGTCGTGCGAGTACCGCACCGCCTGCACCCCGCCGCCGTGCGCGTTCCACGACTTCGTCTGCTTGCCGTTCTCCATCTCGAACAGCTTAACGGTGCCGTCCTCGCTGGCGGCCGCGAGCAGGTTCGAGTCCGCCCGCCAACTGACGTCGGTGACCGCGGCCTTCGGCCCCCGCAGCGCGAAATACTCGCGGCCGGTGAACGCCTCCCAGACGTAAAGCCCCGACGAGCGATCGCCGCTCGCTAGCAGCACACCGTCGGGGCTGTACTCGATCGCCGTCACCCAATCGGTGTGTTTCTTGATGTCGCGTAGTTTTTCGCCGTCCTTGGTCGAATAGACGCGGATGACCTTGCCGGGCCCGCCCAGAGCGATCTGCGTCTGATCGGCGCTGATGTCGGCGGCGAGCACCGCGTCGTGCTCGTCGCCGACTTCGATCACCGTCTTGCCGTCGGCGACGTTCCAGACGACGACCTTGCCCGCCTTGCCGCCGCGGCCGCCGCCGGCAAGGAGCAGTTGTCCGTTGCGGCTGAACTTGAGCACATTGACCTGGCCGTGCGCGAAGGGCAGCGTGCCGAGCAGGTGCCATGATTCCGCGTGAATGAGCAGAACCTGCTTCGACGCGGCGACGGCGAGCAGCGGCGCCCACGGGCTGGCGGCGAGGGCCGTGACGGCCGGCGGTTTCTGCGTCCGCAGGACCGACTGGGCGAGCGCGGCTGCCGGCATCGGCGGCGGACCGGCGGGGCGGCCGCGCGTGATCGAAACGAGGCTCACCTCGCTCTTCGCCTTGTTGGCGATGACGACCTTGCTGCCCGCCGTCTCCGCCGCCCCATCGCGAATCCACGTCCGAATCGTGTCCAACCCGGCGGCCGCCATCTGCCCGCCCTGCGGCGGCATCATCGGCTCGGCCTTGTGCGCCGCGAGCAGGAACAACCGGCTGTCATCCGGGTCTCCCGGCTTCACGACCGCACCGGAACTGCCGCCGGCCATGAGCTTCACATAATTGGTCAGGTCGAGCCCGCCCTTGCTCTTTTCGGCGTTGTGACAGCCGAGGCACTTGTCCCGCAGCACCGGCAGCACGTGATCGGTGTAGTTTGTCTTTGCGGGCTCCGCGGCGGTTAACAAAGTCACCACGGAAAACACGGAACACACGGAAATAAAGAAGATCAGATGAGGAGGAGCAGCGCGCATGTTCATTTCCAATTCCGTGTTTTCCGTGTGTTCCGTGGTGACATCTTAATGATTGAACATGAACTCCCGCGTGTTCAGCAGCGCCCAGAAAACATCCTCCAGCGCCTTCTGCTTGTCTTTCTGCTCCGCGATGATTGCCGCGAGCTTCTCTCTCTCCGGGCCTGTCGGTTCGCGGCTCAGACAGCGGATGTAAAGTTCTTCCACGATCTGTTCGTGCGGGACCTTGTCTTTGAGCCACCGGGCGACGACGCCGCCCTGCTGGATCTTCTGCGTCGTCGTGCCGCCGTTGAGCAGGTGCAGCGATTGCGACAGCGTCGGCTCTAGCTTGACCTCGCACGAGCAGACCGTCTCGCGGGTCGCCCGCCCGAACGTGGTCAGGAAGTACGTCGACCGGCTGCCGTCGGCGATCTGCACGGCGCGGGCGCCCATCGGCAGCCCGGGGAACTTGTCCTTCGTCTCGGTCACCTGCGTGATGCAGTCGAGCATCGTCTCCGCCCGGATACGGCGGATCGGCCCGCGGGCGAAGTTGCGGGTGTCGCCCTCGTTCGACGGCGTCGCCTTGGTCGAAAGCTGATACGTCCGCGACATGCAGATGTCCTTGACCAGCTTCTTGAAGTCGTACTTGTACTCGGTGAACTTCTTGCCCAGTTCCGCGAGCAGTTCCGGGTTCGACGCGGGGTTCGAGACGCGAACGTCATCGACCTCGTGAATGATTCCCTGACCGAACAGGCTGCCCCAGACAATGTTGGCCAGATTGGTTGCGAAGTACGGGTTCTCCGGCGACGCGAGCCACTCGGCGAGCACCTCGCGGCGGTCGCGGCCCTTGGTCTCTGGCGTCGCCCCGCCGAGGAACTTGGGAGCCATCACCTGGCCGGTCACGGGGTGCTTCTGCTCGCCGCCGCCGGCGTTGAAGACGACGATCTCCCGCGGGTCGTCCGCCTGCTTCCGGCCGACCTGGCGGAAGAACGCCGCGAACCCGTAATAGTCGTCCATCGTCCAGCGGTCGAACGGGTGGTTGTGACACTGGGCGCACTGCGTTCGAATGCCACAAAAGACCTGCGCGACGTTCTCGGCCGTCTTGAGCGTGTCGCGTTCGACTTGGAAATAGTTCGTCGGGGGGTTGCTGAAGGTGCCGCCCGTGGCCGAAAGCAGCTC
>DATJGQ010000522.1:0-4762 GCA_035494815.1 Gemmataceae bacterium | reverse complement strand
CGGCCAGCCACCGGCGCAAGAGGTCGTAGCTTTGCGAGTTCGCGGGGAAGCGTTCGCCGCCGCCATGTTCCATCTGCAGGCTGGGCTTGAGCAGCAGGATACTCCGCTCCGGCTCCGGCAGGACGACGCGACGGCCCTCGGCGCTCTGCACGATCTGCGAATGGTCGAACGCCGGGTCGAAACCGAACAGGCTGAGCCGGAACCCTCCCCGGCCGAGCTGCGCCCCATGGCAGGCGCCTTGATTACAGCCCGCCTTGGTCAACAGCGCTTCGATCTCGCGAGTAAAGTTGACTGGCTCTTCAGCGGTCGATTTCGAGACGGTGACCGGGATCGTCGCGCTCTTGTCGCCAGACGTGACCGTCACAGTGGCCTTACCATCGCCGGCGGGGCGGACGATGCCCGCCGCGTCCACGCTGACAATCTTCGGATCGCTGCTCGCGTAAGTCGCCGAGCGTGACTGGTCCCATTGCCGGCCGTCGGCGTGTATGGCGAGGACGCCGAGCCGCTGTTCTGCACGCGGCCCGTCGAACGTGATTTCCGGCGGAAATACGGTCAACGTCTCGACGGGCGAGCCGGGAGCGTGAGCGACCGGAGTTTTCGGCGCTTCAGCGTGCAGCCTTGCCGTCGCAAGTAAACTGGCAACCAACACCGGGCCGAGCAGGCGGCGGGTCATGGCGGCGGTCCTTGTGCCGAAGCGTCCGGCCCAACGGGCGGCGAGAACGGGCGGGAAGGCGGGAGGCGCCCGACGGACGCCACAGGAATTGTGAGCGAAAGAGGGGGAAGCGTCAAGCGGTCCATCACGCCGCGGCACTTGGATTTGGGATCGGAATTGGCGGACGGCCGCTGGAATACTGGTCGGCCACCGAGGAAACGTGATTCAACTGCTCTTCGAGCAGCCGGCGATACTGTTCCATTTGCGGCCGGCTCAGCCCGGGCGGCACGCGCAACTCGGGGGCGACGACCACGGTGATGCAAGTGCCCGGCCAGGGTACGGCGAACCGGTCCCAGCTTCGCGCACGCCAGGCGCGGCTGTAGCCGACTCCGAACGCCACGATCGGCAATCCGATTTGCGCGGCCAGGAAGATGCTCCCCATCTGCGCGTGCCGTCGCGGCCCCTGCGGTCCGTCCGGCGCCAGGCCGAGGTGTGTCCGCCGGACGCGCATCATCTCCCGCAGCGCCCGCATGCCGCCGCGGGTGGTCGAGCCGCGGACCGCTCTCCGTCCCAGGTGGCCCGCAATGTGGGCCATCAGCTCGCCGTCGCTGTGAGTGCTGATGAGGGCGTGAATGCGGGCGTCGAGCGTCGCCGCGAACAGACCGTTCTCGTGCCAGAAAACATAGATGAATCGCTCGAGCCGCGGGTCCGGCGGGTGCCGTCGGCCCCCGAGGAACACGAAGCGGACGCGGACTGTCGCCATCCAGGCACGCATCAGCCAGGCGGCCGCGAGCGCGATTGTGCGAATCAGCCAGGGGGAGCGAATCTTCACGAGCGGCCTCCGTGCCGAGACATAAGTTAGTAACCCTTCGCCGCGGCGAACGCAAGGCGAGCTACTGTCCCTGCGGGATTTGACGAAGTAAGAATGCGGTATGGAGTTCAAAGCCGTCTGCGAGTGCGGGACGACGCACGCCGTCACGGCCGCCGACGCCGGGGCGAAGATTCCTTGCGCGTGCGGACGGACGGTGAGCGTGCCGAGCCTGGGAAAGTTGCGGCAACAGGGGTTGGTTCCCGATCAGACGCACCCGGTACTCGCGATCAATCGGATGCTGGAGGCCGGCGAGCTGCCCCCGACGGCCGGGTGCGTCCGCTGCGGGGTTGCCACCGATCGCGTCGTCAAGATCGAGGCCGAGTGCGAACGGACCTGGGTCCGGCGGCAGGACGAGTTCAAGTGGTGGTATGTCTTTCTGCCGTGGATCATTCTGCTCGCCTGGGCGGCGAACCGACATCCTGAAACCAAGCTTCACGGGAGTGACGTGATTCTGACGCTGCCGTTACGGGTCTGCGAGCACTGTCTGGCGGAGACGCGCAGCCCGGCCGGCCTCCAATCGCTGCTCAGGCAAGTGCCGGTCTACGAGCGGCTATTGGCGAAGTACCCGGAGGCCGGCATCCGACTGCTGTCGTAATGATCCGGTCCCTTACGCTTCTTCGAAAGAGTCGCGAATCGGCATAATCCGCAAAATCGCGCAAGTCGCCTCGAAATCGCATTTGAAGGTTCCTTCGTGGCACTACCGACATTGCCCGATCCGTTGGCACTCGGCATCGTGTCGGCGGGGCGGAAAGTCCGGGCCGCCGCCACTCACATCCCCGTATCGGAGTCCACAGATGAAGACGTCCGCCGTGTTGACATGCGCGGCCCTCGCCGGGCTGGCGCTCACCGCCCTGACCGTCGCCGACGAGAAGCCGGCCGCGAAGTCCGGATCCGCTGCCGCGTTCGACGGCCTCAAGAAACTCGTCGGCGAATGGTGCCAAGCCGACAAGGAAGGCCCCGACGGCAAACCGACCGGGCCGGTGGTGACGACGTTTAAGCTCACCGCCGCCGGCAGCGTCTTGCACGAGACGCTCTTCCCCGGCACCGGCCACGAAATGGTGACCGCGTATCACCTCGACGGCCCGGAGATGGTTTGCACGCATTATTGTGCGCTCGGCAACCAGCCGCGCCTGAAGCTTGAACCCGGTAAGGACGGGAAAACGCTGAACTTCAAGAGCGTCTCGCTGAGCAATGGGAAGTCGTTGAATGAAATGCACATGGGCCGGGCGACGATCACCTTGATCGACGATAACCACTACAAGGCCGAATGGACGGCAGTCAAAGACGGCCAGCCCGTCCCGGACCACGTCGGCAAGTTCAACATGGCGCGGAAGGCGAAGTAAGCGATCGGTTCGCGACGCTTGGAAGAAGCGTTCTTACGCTTCGTCCAAGCGTCGCGAACCGATCATTTCTTGTCGCTCAGTTTCTCCAATACGGGCGCGACTTCATTGACCTTGAACCCGCCCGGGCCGGGTTGGCCCTTGTACGCGACCTTCCCCGCCGCGTCGAGTACATAAATGCGGTCCGGCCAAGCCGCGAACGCCTTCTCGAACGGGTCGGCGATCGGGTCGACCAGGATCGGCAGACTCACTTTGAACTGTTCGGCGAACTCCTTCGCGACGTTTCGTCGCTCGTCGAGCGTCGTCGGGTCCTTGATCAGGATCCTGTCGCGTTCGTTCTGCGGCACCTGCCAACCGTCGGTGGGATGCGCCTCGCGGATGTAGACGACGTAGACGTGGGCCTTGTCCTTATAGTCGGCGTAGAGCTTCTCGATCGCACGGACCGAGTTGCGGAACGGCGGTCAGGTACACGAGCCGAAAATGAGCACCGTCGGTTGTCCACGCAGATCGGCGAGTTTGACTGTCTTGCCCGACGCCAACTCGTCGGCAGCCGCCGCCGGCGCGGCGTCGCCGACTTTCAGCGAGCCCTCGCGCCGGCGGTCCTTGGGCGACTGGGCCAGCGCCGTCGCGGCGAGGACGAGAGTCACGCAGACGGCACGGGACCGGAGGGCAGTGGGCATGACTCATTCCTTTCAGTAGTCAGGCTGTGCCTGACGTTCGGCGGAAGTCAGGCAGAGCCTGACCTACTACTCTAACCCCGCCGGCGAATGACTGGACCGCATTATCAAACTCCGAAAGGAACTCTTCCATGCGCTCCGTTCTGCTCGCGCTCTTGGCCATCGGCCTTGCCGTCAGCACGGCATCCGCCGCGGACCCGGCCTCGTTCTTCGACGGCAAGTCGCTCGCCGGCTGGGAAGGGCTGCCGCAACACTGGAAGGTCGTGGACGGCGCCATCGTCGGCTCGACCATGCCGGACGGGATCTCGTTCAACACCTTCCTTTGCTCGACGCGGAAGTACAAGGACTTCGAGATGACGTTCCAGGTGCGGCTCAAGGGGGCCGGCGCCAACAGCGGCGTGCAGATCCGCAGCGAAGTGATCGACAAGGAGAAGTTCGTCGTCAAGGGCCCACAGGCCGACATGGGCGCCATGTACTGGGGGAGCCTCTACGGCGAGAAACTGCCCGGCGGCATGATGAAGGCGTCGCCGCCCGACAAGGTCCGGGCACTGCTCAAGCCCGACGACTTCAACGACTATTCGATCAAGTGCGTCGGCAAGCACGTGACCATCAAGCTCAACGGCGAGACGATGGTGGACGGCGATTTCCCGCAGATGACCGACGAAGGGATCATCGCGTTCCAGCTGCACGCGACACGGCCGCGCGGCATGGAGGCGACGTTCCGCAAGATCGAGTTTAAGGAGATTAAGTAAAACGGTTCGCGACGCGTCGGCCAACGGCGTGACGACGCTCAGGAGCGTCACCACTTGACCGAGTCGCTGGCCGTAGCGGTCCAGAAAATCGGCGAGGGTGAACTCGTTCTCGAGCGCCCCGTCGCCCTGCTGCTGCAGGTTGGTCGTCAACTCGGACACGAGGTCAACGTACGCCCGCTCCAGGTTCGGCAGGATCTGTTTGCAATCCGCCGGCAGCCCGGGGAAGTCCTTTTGAAAACGGGCGAGCACCGCCCGCCAGCGCGAGCCGGCGTCGTGGGCCGACACCAGCGCCCGCATCAGGGCCAGTTGTTCTCTCTGAACATCCAGCAGTTGCCGCAACAGCTCCGCCGGGTCCGACCCCGGACCGCCCGCCGGCGTCGCGACGCCGGGCTGTGGCTGCGTGACTTCGAATTGGAAATGCATGGAGTGTCCTTGGTCCTTTGTCGTTAGTCATTGGAGCAGCGCTGTGG
>DATJGQ010000521.1:0-10993 GCA_035494815.1 Gemmataceae bacterium | reverse complement strand
TTGCTTCAGGGGGTCAACAACCCGCGCGGGGTCAAATACGAGTCCGTGACCGGCGCGCTGGCGTGCCTGGGACTCCTTGCGGGCGGGATCTGGGCCGGCAGCGCGGTCCGGCGATTCCCTCTGCCGGGCGTCATCCGCAGCGCCGGTTCGGTCCGGCTGACGCCCGAACAGGTGTTCGGACTGGAGATGATCTGCTTCACGGTCGGCATTGCCCATTACCTGATCTCGTGCGGATTCGACCTGGAGCTGCTCGTCCAGTCGCTGGGCGCCCCCCGTTTCGCCACGCCGTGGCAGGTCGGCCGGCTGGGCGACTGGCGGACGTTTCAGTACCACCTCACTTACTTCGGACAAGTCGTCCCCACGCTGACGGTCGTGCTGGCCCACCAGATCGGTTGGCAGCAAGGTCGCTCGGTCGTCGCCGTCATCTGCACGATTATCATGCTCGTCTTCCTGTCCTCGTCCGGCAGCCGGCTCGAGGTGGGCTCCGTGCTCGGGGCGGCGATCGCGACCTGGCTGCTCCTGCAACCCCGCATCACGCGCCGGTTGGCGATCGGGTTTACGGTGACTCTCGTGGTGGTTCTCGCCTGGATGCAGCTCATGTTGATGATCCGTAACCAGGGCGTGACTAAACTCTTGGCGGGCGCGGATTTTCGTACGGATTTCGCTCATCTCGTCGTGGACGACAACTTCTACCGACTCACACAGCTTCTCGACGTCATGCCGGAGCCGAACCCGCACACGTACGGCGGCCAGATCTATTACGTCATGGTCCGGCCGATCCCACGCGTGTTTTGGCCTGAGAAGCCGGTCAACTCGGGGTTCGACTTCCAGGAGGCAATCGGCATGTCGAGCGACTGGGTGGGCCTGTCCTTTACAGTAGCAGGCGAATTCTATATGGACTTCGGCTTCCCCATGGTAGCCATCGGCGGATTCTGTTACGGAATGTTTGCGGCGATGTGGAACCGACTGCTGGTCGAGGGCCGGGGACCGGCCCGACCACTCCTATACGGGCTCGGGCTACTCGCCATGTTCGGAGGGATCCGGTCCGAACAGGTGCTGATGATCAAGAGTTTCACGGTCGTCGCTTTTCTGATCATCTACAAAGTGTTCATCCACGAGCGGTCCACCTCGGCGGCCAGGCCTAAGCCTGCCCTGGCCTGACCGTCGCCCGCGAGCGGAAAACGCAACGATGCCGACTTCCGAGTCCGATCCGGCATGCGGCGTGACCGACCACTACCTCGGTGTCAAGGGCGAAGACTACTTCGCCTGGCAGAAGGCCGACGGCTTGGTCGACGCGCGGTATAACCTGCACATCTGGAGCCGACACGTCGGCCCGACGGATGACCTGCTCGATTTCGGTTGTGGCGGCGGGTTCCTCCTCAAAGCGCTCGACGCCCGCCGGAAAGCCGGCGTCGAAGTCAATCCGGCCGCCCGCCGACAGGCGGCCGAACTCGGGATCGAGACATTTGAAAACATCCGCGACGTGCCGGGCACCTTCGACAAGGTCATCTCCAGCCACGCGCTCGAGCATGTGCCGCACCCGCGTCAAGCGCTGATCGACCTCAAGGGCAAACTCCGCGGGCCGAACAGCCGGCTGGTCCTCCTGCTGCCACTGGACGATTGGCGAAACGGCCTCAACCGCCACTACCGGCCGGACGACGTGAGCATGCACCTGCACGCGTGGACGCCGCAGTTACTCGGCAACTTGCTCGCCGGGTGTGGCTACGCGGTGCATGAAGTGACCGTGATCCGCCATGCCTGGCCGCCCGGCCGGCACCGGCTGTGGAAGATTCACCCGCGGGTGTTCCATGCCGCGGCGTGGCTGTGCTCGATCGTGCGGAAACAACGGCAGCTTTTCGCCGTGGCGTCGCTCAGGGCGTAACTCGCGCCGCGGTGAGTGCCATCTTCAGCCCGGAAACCGGATCGGCACGCCGCCGCCAGTCCGCGAGGACCGTCGCGGCGGCGGCCTTCATCTGTTCGCACCGGTCGGGGCGAGTCACGTCGCTCAGACACTGGCCGAGACTCGCGACGTCGCCCACGGGGAAGATGCGGCCGTTGACACCGTCCCGAACCAGTTCCGCCGCCGACCCGACGGCTTCGCTGGCCACCACGGCCAGTCCTGCCGCCACCGCTTCATTGATGACCACGCCCCAGGGCTCAAACCAGCTGGGCAGGACGAGCACGTCGCACGCCTTGTATAGGGCGGTCAGCGTGGGTGCGTCCTCGATGAATCCGAGCCAGTGGACCCGCGAGGCGAGAGCCGCCGGCACACGGGTGCGGAGGGCGCGTTCGTCCGGTCCGGTGCCGGCGATGACGAGGTCCCAATCCGGTCGCCGCGGCGCGACTGCGGCGTAGGCGTCGAGTAGCAGGTCCACTCGCTTCTGATCGGCCAGACGTCCGCTAAACATGATATGCCGCCGCCGCGCATCGAGGCCGAATCGCGAGCGGGCCGCCGCAATCTGCTCGGACTTGACGGCCGCGATCGCGGCGTAGTCGGGCTCGTAAGGAAACAAGTAGACCCGGTCGCGGGGGACGCCGTATCGGGAGAAGTACTCGACGCCGCGCGACCCGCACGTCAGCACGCCGTCGCACCAGTTGAAGACCCGCGGCAGGAATCGGCGTTTCAACCAACCCCGCCAGCCGCGGGCCCGCGCGTCGTCGTCGCGGACGTTGCTGTCGCCGAAGAGGAACACCGGAACGTCGTGAGCGTGACACCACCGCAGCACCCGCAGCCGGCCCGGGTCGTTGTAACCCAATACGACGACGGCCGCCGCCCGACGGTCCCTCAGCCAGCGGATCATCCGTCCGCCCTTTCGCCACTCGTGCAGCGGCCGCCGCGGCCCGTGCAGCCCTACCGCCGGCTCCGCGGGGCCGAACTCGACCGGATTGATGTCCGCCGGCGCACGGTTCCCCCACCGGTTGTCCCCTTCCCCGTGCGTGAACAGGCTCCACAACTCGATCTGGGGCAGTTCGCGGACGATCCTGCGGTGGAGGGCGAGTCGATAGGGCGTGAGCGTGTTGCTGATGACGGCGACGAGCGGGGGCTGACCCATGTGCCCATGGTAAATGCGATCCGCCAACGCCGGAATGCGAAAACGACGGACTTCGGCCCGTGAAGATCCTCCACGTTGTCCGAACAATTGACCCGGCGGCCGGGGGGTTGCCGATCGTGCCGGTGCGGCTCGGGGCCGCGCAGGTGGCGATGGGGCATTCGGTGTTCGTCCTCGCCGAGCGCGACGCGGCCTGGACGGAGGCCGCCCTGTTCCGCGACGTGCCCGGGGCCGATCGCCTCGGCCGGTTGGGCGTGACTCGTGCCGGCCCGCTGGCGATGCTCGGCCGCGGCCCGGTGTGGGGCGACCTTCGCGAACACATTGGGCAGGTTGACGTCGTCCACATTCACGGCCTGTGGGAGCCGCTCTTGTGGGCCACCGCGAAGACGGCTCGCGCCCTCGGACGGCCATACCTGGTCGCCGCTCACGGCATGCTCGACCCGTGGAGTCTGGCCCAGAAGCGGTGGAAGAAACGCCTCGCCATGATGCTGGGTTGGCGCGCCATCCTCAATCGCGCCGCCGCACTGCATCTCTTGAACGACGACGAACGCCGGCTCGTCGCGGCGCTGGGGCTGACCGCGCCGACGGTCATCATCCCGATCGGCGTGCCGCTGGCAGAGATCGACGAGGGTCGGGCCGCCTCGTTCGCCGCCCGGCACCCCGCGGTCGGCGCCCGGCCGTACGTGCTGTTCGTCAGCCGGCTGCACTACAAAAAGGGGCTGGACTTCCTCGCCGAAGCGTTTTGCTTCGTCAGTTTGAATCACGACGATGTCCAGTTAGTGGTCGTCGGCCCGGACGGCGGCGCGCGCGGCGATTTCGAACGGCAAGTGAAGGCCGCCGGCCTGACCGATCGCGTGCACGTTCTCGGTGCGATCAGTACGAGCGAGAAGTGGGACGCGCTCGCCGGGGCAACCTGCTTTTGCCTGCCGAGCCGCCAGGAAGGCTTCAGCCAGGCAATCCTCGAGGCGCTCGCCGCCCGTGTGCCCGTCGTCATCTCCGAGCATTGCCATTTTCCCGAAGTGGCCGAACACGCCGCCGGCATGGTCGTGCCGCTCGACGATGCGTCGATCGCCGCGGCGTTGAACCTAATCCTCAGCGATCCCGACAGCCGCCGCGCGATGGGCGCCGCCGGCCGGCGGCTGGTCGAAGGACGATTTACTTGGGATCGCGTCGCCGAACTGTCCGTCGCCGCGTATGAACAAGCCATCTCCCGATGACCCGGCCTGGACGGGCGGCGCGGCCTCGGTCGCACGCGCGACGAGTCCCTGGTCGGCTCGGCAAAAACTGGCGCGTGCGCTGTGGTATGTCGTCGAAGCGACGCTCTTTCGCTTGAGCCCGCGGCCCTGTTATCGCTGGCGAAATTGGCTGCTCCGGCGGTTCGGCGGCCGCGTCGCCCCGTCCGCCCGCATTCGATCGACGGTGGCGATCGAAATCCCCTGGCACCTGACCGTCGCGCCGGACGTGATCGTCGGCGACCACGTCATCCTGTATTGTCTGGGACCGGTCAGCATCGGCGCCCGCACGACGGTCAGCCAGTACTGCCATCTCTGTGCCGGGACGCACGACTACTCCCGTCCCGACTTTCCACTGTTGCCACTTCCGATCACGATCGGCAGCGACGCGTGGCTGGCGGCGGACGTTTTCGTGGGGCCGGGCGTTATCATCGGGGACGGCACGGTCGTGGGCGCCCGGTCATCGGTGTTCGCCGACCTGCCGCCGTGGAAGGTATGTGTCGGTACTCCCGCCCGGCCGATCAAAGACCGGGTCATGCGCGCGTGAACCGAATATGAGCCGCCGGATCTTGAGCTTTCTGGCCTCCCGGTTACCGCCGAGCTGGATCCGCTGGGTCGGCCGACTGCGGGAGCGATTCCCGCAGCTCGTGCCCGTCGTCAGCTGGCTGGCACGGGACGTCCTCGCGGCCGAGGGCATCATCCGGCATGGCGTCGGCGCCGGGTTGCGGTTCGACGCCCGACGCGGTTCGGGCGGGTATCTCTTGGGCACGACCGAGCCGGAGGAGCAAGCCGCCCTCGCCCGGTTCCTGAAAGAGGGCGACGTCTTTTACGACCTCGGGGCGAACATCGGGTTTTTCGCCGTAGTCGCCGCCCGGCGCGTGGGTCCGAGCGGCCGCGTCTACGCCTTCGAGCCGAATCCGGAGTGCAGCTCGCAAGTCCGCCGGAACGCGGACCTCAACGGGTTCTCCCAGGTCGAGGTGATCGAGGCGGCCGTCTCGTCGAAATCCGGTCGCGCCCTGTTGCGATTGGGGGAGACGAACCTGTCCAGTGCGATCGCCCACGCCAGCGAAACCGGCATCGACGTGGCTCTCACGTCCGTGGATGATTTCGTCCGCGAAAAATCGGCGCGGCCGCCAAACCTGGTGATGATCGACGTCGAGGGGGCGGAAATCGAAGTCCTCCGCGGGATGAGGGAAACGATCGCCCGCCACCGTCCGGTCATCATGTGCGAAGTGCACTGGATCGGCGATGAGTTCCTCGGCTACTGTGCCGAACACATCACGCCCGCCGGGTACGTCGTCCGGCCGCTCGACGAACAGCCGTTCCCGACGGAACCGGCCCGGTTTCACGCCCTGTTAATCCCGGCAGACGTCCCGCCGCCAGCGGCCAAAGGTTCTGCCTGAACGGACGGCGTTTCGGCGCCGTCTCGTCTGCGGAGCGCCACCCGCACCCCTTCCAGCCACTCCTCCTCCGGCAGGCTGTACGGCCGGAACTTCTCCGGCATCGCCATCTCCTCGCTCGCGAACAGCGCCCGGTGCAGGCCCAGCCGGCTCGCCAACGGCGAGTCGATCAGCGTGCTCGAGTCGTTGACGCCCATCTGGAACAGCACGCGCATGTCGAACTCGCGCAGCCCCGCACGGTCCACAGCGCGAGTCGTATTCGCGAGCGTGTCGCACCAGACGAGCAGGTGGATGCCGTGGGCCGGGCCCTCGCGGAGGAGTTCCCCGAACTGCTCCGCCGGGCTGGCGGCCCGATCCTCGCCGCGGCGGCCGAAGCCGAAGTCGTCGTCGGCTTTTCGCAAGTCGCGGAAGCGGTGCAGGCCGTACACGGCCACGAACATCGGCGGCGCTGCCAAATCCGGGTCGGCTTGGCGCCGGGCCAACTCTTCCGCGAGCGGTGCGACGGCCGACGCCACTTCTCTCGGCCCGGCGACCCGGGCCCCCGGTAGAATCTTCGCCAGCCGGCCGAACCAGGACACCTGCGGGTCATCCGCCGTCGAGCCGTCGAGGACGGTCAACGGAGGCGAGTCGCCGGGATTGCTCTGCGCGGCCAGCGCGATCAGCGCCGCGGTTAGGACGGAACGCGCCGCCTCTCCTTGTTGACCGATGATCAGCAAGTTGCTGCCGCTCTGCGGGCGGAAGACGGCCGCGGTCGGGTCCTTGATGGCGAGCGCGTCGCCGAGCCACGCGACACGCTCCCGCCCCCGCGAAACTTCCCCGTCCAACGCTTGCCGCAATAGGTGGTTCTTCGTGATGTCCGCCGGATGGTTGCCTTCGAAGACGATCATCGGCCCGGGCGACTGCCAGCCGCGGCGGCGGGCCAAGTCCTGTACACGGTTGAGGTACCGCTCCCGCCGCTCCTCGGGCAGCCAGACGACCTGGAAGACGTCGTTGCCCTCCAACAGCCCGTTCGCGTCGTTGTAAATCGCCTCACCGGGGCGGGACAACAGACGGGCGGCGTTGTTGTCCTTACTCAGGATCAGGTTGGCGTCGGCCTCGCTGCATTGCAGCGCGATTCGCACCGCCATTTGGTCGATCGTGCTGCGGGCGAGCGAGTATGCCCCTCCGAGCGTCTGCGAGCCGAGCAGGACGTGGAGCCCGAACGCCCGGCCCTGGCGGACGAGCCGGTCGAGCAGCAGCGCCGCCTCCTGCGAAACGCGATCGTCCTCGACGAAGAACTCCTGGAACTCGTCGACGATTAGCAGAATGCGTGGCAGAAATCGTGGATCGTGGTTCGTGGATCGTGGTTCGTGCATTGCAGTCGATTGCGGTTCGCGCTTTTCGCGATCCACGGACCACGATCCACGATCCACGACTGCTCGATAACTCGCCACGTCCTGCACGCCCGCGGACCGGAACAGGTCGCCGCGGCGCTTCAATTCGGCGTCCAGTCGCTGTAAGACGCTCAGCCCGAACTCGCGCTCGCTCTCCACGGCCACCACCCGCGCGTGCGGCAGTGCGTGTGTGGCGTACGTCTTGAACTCGACGCCCTTCTTGAAGTCGATCAGATAGAGTTCCACCTCGTCGGGACCGTAATACAGCGCCAGGTTGGTAATAAGGGCATGCAGGAGCGTGGACTTGCCCGAGCCGGTCTTGCCGGCGACGAGCGCGTGTTGCGACGTGCCCTGACCGAGCGACAGCACTTGCCGCTTCGTCGCGCCCGCCCGGCCGAGCGGCACGGCGATGCCCTTGCGGCTGTCGTTGGTCCACCACCCTTCCGCCGGCGGAGCGATGAACTCGAAATCCACTTCCACCCGCCCGGCCTCTTTCGCTTTTCTCCCCACCACGTCCAGTGCCGTCCGCAGCGTCGCCGCGTCGGGCGGCGTGTCCATGGTCAGCGGGTATTCCTCGAAGTCGTCGTCCCGCCAGTCGAACCGCCCGCCGCGGCCGTCGAGGACCAGACCCGGCTGCTCCAGGTCGGCCATCGCGAACCCCTGCGGCATCGGCTGTTTCGTGTCGACGCTGACGAGCGTGTAGACGCCGCAACTGGCGCCGCTGGCCGCGATGCTCACCAGCCGCCGCGCCGCCTCGGTGCTGAACGCGGCCGGGAAGTTGGCCACGACCAAGACACGGTACGGCTCGGCCACCTCCCCCGCCTTCGCGTTGTAATCCTCGAGCGACGAGTACTGATTCCGCAGATACTTCTGGATCACGTTTTCCATGTGGGCGGTCAGGTCGGCGAGCCGCTTCTCGATGTGCGTCGTCTCGGTCCAGATGCGGCTGCCCACGAGTTGTTCGTCGTGATCGGCGAGGTGCATGAAGGCGGCGAAGTTTTCGCCCAGGCCGACCGGGTCGATGATCGTGAACCGGACCTTGCCCGGCGGCACGGCGGTCAGGAACCGGGCCATCATCGCCTGCAGCGCCTGCATGCCGGCGGCGCGGCCCGTGTCGGCGGTGCGAAGGACCGTCGCACAGCGGAGCGGGAACGGCAATAGCGCCGGGACTTGAAACGCCGCCGGCTCGAACGGCTTCAGCCGTAGCCCGGATTCCGGGCCGTCCGTAAGCTTCGCCGGTTCATTTCCGGGAAAGCGCGTGGTATCGATCGCCAAGGTGCCGAACCGGATGCCGCCGGGGACCTCCGCCGCGGGCTGCCAGTCCTGCCATGCGGGCGAATGCCAGTCCGGGAAAAGCCGCGAGTTGTCCCGCGCGATCGCCTCGATCTCCGCCCGCGCATTAGCGCAACTGCGTGACCACGATTCGTTCAGCTCGCGGAACGTGCGGCTGAACTCCTTGAGCGATTCGGCCTCCTCCCGGTCGCGCCGCTGCGTCAGGGCCGTCGTCTCGCGCTCGTGACGCTGCTGAAGCTCCACCGTTCGCTCGCGGTACGCCTTCTCGATGCGGGCGAGTTCCGTGTCGCGCGTCGCCGAGAGCCTGGTGACGGCTTCCTCCTGAGTCTTCTCGGCGGATTGCATCGTGCGGTCGCGCCGCTCCAGCGCCGCGGCGAGTTGTTGCCGGTGCGTTTTGTCGGCTTGACGGACCTCGTCCTTGCACCGCCGCTCGCTCTCGGCGACGACTCGGTGACACGCCTCTTCGGCCGAGCGCACGGCTTTCGAGATCAGCCGGTCCGCTTCGGCGAGCGCGCGAAAGAGCGGCTTGCAGATCCGCCCGGACTGCGACCGCGATCGCGCGAGCAGCGCGTATCGGAGCCCGAGCGTGCCGAAAGCGGCGACCGCCGTCGCGATGATCGGCCCCAGGTACCACGGGTTCAGGAAAAACCCGCTCAGGCTGACGACGATCCACGTCCCCAGTGCGATCCACAAGAGCCGGTCACCGATCAAGAGCCGCGGTGCCACAAGCCCTTCCAGCCGCGACAGGTGATGTCGTGCCTCGGCGATTTGGCCGTCGACGACCGCTACCACCTGGTCCGCGGGCGGGGTCTCGAGTTCGGGATTGTCCGCGGCCTGCGGCACGAGCTTCCACGACTCGAGCACCTCGCGGACCGACTCGCGCAACTCCTTGACAGTTTCCTCCTGCTCGCCCAGCGCGCGAACCGTTTGATGCCGCTCGCCTTGGGCCTGTTTGACCGTCGCCTCGTGGACGCCTTCGTGCGCCCAGCGGGCCTCCTGATGTTCGTGGCGGAGGGCCTCGTCCTCGGCGGAGTAGCGGTCGAGCGTGTCCTCGCGAACGCGGCCGAACTCGCCTTTTGCCGACCGGATCCGCTCTTCGGTGGTCGCCAGGAGGTGGTCGCGCCTCTGCTGGTACTCTTCCTCCACGGCTTTCCGCTCGGCGCGGAAGGCGGACTCGACCCGCTCGGCCTCGCGCTCGCCGGCGACTTTCTCCGCCGCTGTACGCGCTTCGAACCGCGACTTGATCTCGGCCTCGCTCTTCGCCCGATCGGCGATCAGCCGCCGCAGGCCGACCAGCAGTTCCCGGACGCGGCGTGTGGAGAGTTGCGATGACATGAAACCTTCCCGACGTGAAGGTGTGTTGGTCGCCGTCAGCCGCATTCCTGCCGCATTTGTGCCAGGACCCCGTCCAGGCGGTCAATGGCACGGACGGCAGCCGACACCTGCGGCGCGATGGGGGCCACGTGTTCCTCTTCGTACTCCTGACAGGCCCGGTCTCCCCAGCCGTCCCGCACCGCCTCCCAGTGGGCGACGAGCGTCTTATTCGTCTCGACCAGCTTCGCACGGCCGGTGGCCAGGCTCATGTCTGGGCCTCCGACTCGTCGCGCGACGGGTTCGCTTCGACCGCCGTGACAACCGGGGCGGCCGCCGCCTTGACGCGACGGTCGTTTTCAACATTGGCGGGCTTCGGCGCGACCGCCACGTAGGCGTCGAGGCTCGCGATCATGCGATCCAGGAGAGCGGCCGACTTCGGCAAGTCGCCATCGAGCAGGCTGCCGAGCTGCCGGGCCGGGCCCTGGTATTCGTCGACCGCGCGCTGCAGTGCCGGCTCCCAACGGCGACAGGCCTTCACGCGATCCTCCGCGTGCTCTAACTTCTGCACGGCCACTCGCAGCGCCTTAATCTGCTGGGTGCAGTCCGGCACCCGCTCGCCTGGCAGAACCGTCTGACGCCGGAACAATTCGGCCTTGCAATGGGTGACCTCGTCCTGCATCTCACGCACGGCCCGCTGCCAGAACTGCCGCTGTTCGGTCAGCCAGTCGAACGCCCGGCGAATGTCCAGTTCGTTCGCGGCGAGGGCGTCGATCGCCTCCGAGCGGAAGGTGGCCAACGCCGCCCGAAAATCGCGCAGCGCGTCGATCGACGTGACTCGGGCCGGCGGATGCACGCGCAACTCCTCGTTCCCATAGGTCTCATGGGTCCCATGAGTCCCACGGATCTACCGCTGCTGCAAGTACTCCTCCACCCGGTCGGCCTTGCGGAGCAAAAAGGGGATGTGGACTTCCGCGGCGGCCAGGAATTTCTGGACGACCCGCAGCGTCTCCTCGAACTCCTGGACGAACTTCTCGTGTTCCTGATCCCGCCACGTGTCGCCGAGGCCCGTGAGCTGGCCGTGCAAGACGGTCAGGGCATGTTGAAACTCGGCGTTGAACTTTTTCAGGCTGAGGGCGAAGCGTCGGAGTTCCGAAGGGTCAACGATCGCCTGCGGCATGAGGCCACCTCGCGGGATGTGATCGCCCGGACGGTTTCATTGTGGCAGTGCCCGCCGGGCAACGCAAGGTGCCGATAAGAAAGGGATGAAGGAGAGGAAAGGGATGAGGGATGAAAGAAGGCAACTCTTCCTTTCATCCCTCATCCCTCATCCC
>DATJGQ010000520.1:0-2974 GCA_035494815.1 Gemmataceae bacterium | reverse complement strand
ATCGTTGCCCCACTCGGACCAGCTGCGGTAGTAGTTACCGACCTGCTTCCCGCCCATCAGCTCCAGGGCGAACGCGACCACTGCCGCCCGGCCGCCCGACTGGCAATAGGTGACCGCCGGTCGGTTCACGTCGACATGCCGCTCCTTGAGGAGCTTCGCCAACTCGTCGGCCGATTTGAACCGCTTCGTCTTCGGGTCGAGCGTCTCGGTCCATTCCAGATGGACCGCGCCGGGGATCATGCCGTTGCGTGCGGCCGTATCGCTCTCACCGCAGTATTCGCCCTTCGAGCGGGCGTCCAGAAACTGCGGCGGTGACGCCTTCAAAGCGGCGAGCAACTGGTCCTTGGTAACCAGCGCCGACGACCGCGCGGCCAGCGTGACCGTCTTTAGCGCCGGCTTGCTCGGCTCGGTGCTCACGCGGCCGCCGGCGGCCGTCCATGCCGCCCAGCCGCCGTTAAACAGGCGGACGTCGGTACCGCCCCAGTAGCGCAGGAGCCACCAGACCCGGGCGGCGTCGCGGACGTCATTCCCGCCGTACACGAGGACGGTCGTCGCAGGGTCGATGCCGGCGTCGCCCAGTCGCTTCGCCCACGAAGCCGGCGAAGGCTTTGCGGTGAACGCCCGGTCCCACGCTCGGACGTCCACCCAGACGGCGCCGGGGATATGGCCGGCGTCGAAAGAGTTCTTGTCGCGAGTATCGAGGACGCACGCCGGAGGTGCCTTGACCAGGTCGGCCGCCTCGGCCAGCACCGCGGGGTTGGGATAATCGGGGACCGCGAGCAATGCGAGTAGGGCGAGGCACGTCATTGGCGAACTCTCTGGTGCGTAGGGGCATGCTAGCGAACACCGTCGTCGGCCGCAACAAAGAGCGCCCGACGGCAGATCTCCACGCGTCCGCGCGCGACTTCACGACGGAGTTGTCTTTCGGGCGTGCCGCCGAGAGGCGTCACATAATCGTCGGCGGCGGGCCCCTTCCGTTCGCACCCACTTTGTCCGCGATGCCGCTTGCGGCCGGCCCACCGGAACAGATGACCCGGGGCAGTCCAGGCGTTGAGTCAGCAGTGGGGAGCCGCTCTCGCCGTCCGGGTTCTCGAATCCGTCGAGCATATCCGTGTTCACGGGAACGTCCCCGACAATTGCGCGGTCCCATAGCACGGCCACCCCGGCATTCGCAAGTTCGGACAGGCACTCTTCCGTTGGCAACTTTCCCAACCTCGGACCCCGGGGATCCGCAAGGCGGTCGAGATTCTCAGATCGCATCCGGATGGGAAATGTCCCGCCACTGGTCGTGGGTCTGTGCGCTGGTCGCCGTGGTCATCGTCGCCCGCGATTTCCTGCCGGTCGCGCGGCAGTTCGGCCGGGACCACGAGCGAGCCACACGTACCACTGACCGCCCAGCCGGCTGACGTGGACGCGGTATCCGTGCAACTCGCCCTCACACAGCTGGTCGGCGACGCGGCGTAGCCGTCCGTCCATGCAGACGACGGTACCGACTGCCGCCGCCGACTGCCGATGTCGGTTGTGCTGGCACGATCGAGAGCTAGCCCCCGTGTTGCCGTTAGGTTCCCGCTTCCGCCCCCGTACTGTTTCACGGGGCCGTACAGACAGGAATTAGGAGAGTGTCATGAAGAGGCGCGTAACTTTGCCGCTCGAAACGCTGGAGGGAAGAATCTTGCCTGGCGCTTCCTCTGGCGGCACCTACCTCGGCGATCTGGGCAATCCGGTGTTGACCTACAGGCCCGACAGGGCTGGCGATGGCATTCAGGTCCTTAGCAGCAAGTCGGCTACTTGCCCGGGATCCAACATGATTGGTCGCATGAAGCGATTCGGCAGCAAACCGGCTCCAAGCGGGGAAAGCAACTGACGCGGCGTCCGCGTCACGTTTTGTCAGGTCAGCGCTCGGGCCTGTCTCTCACCTCGCGCTCCGGATTCAGAGAAAACAATGTCACTACGTTGCGGGAGAATCTGCCATGGGTCAATTCGCGAAGAACACCGTCAAGTTCCTCAAGGCGGAAGACGGCCCAACAACAGTCGAATATGCGGTCATGCTCGCCTTGATCATCGTCGTATGCATCGCCACGGTCATGGCTCTGGGCCAAAATGCCAACCAGACATTTACTATCGTCAAGAACGCTCTGCCCAGCGGTAGCTGAGCGGCTGAGCATACCGGCGTGTCAGGTCAGCTGCTTGCGGCAGGGCCAGGCCCGACCTTCCGAAATGACGCGTCCCGACTCACCGGTCCCGGCGTCGGACTATCTCGCCTCACCCGGCGTCGACGTTCATAGAGGCAGTACGGCCGGCCGACGAACAGTTCCAGCAAGACCGCAACGTCGTGGCTCGTCATTTCGTACCGCCGGCGGTTGAGCCGCTTATTCTTCCGGGCGATCCAGAGGAGTAACCGGTCAACTTGGGGGACGTCGCGGTCGATGCCAGCGTCGGGAACGTCGAACCCTTGACCAACGTCTCCGCGAAAGAACGGGGAAGAGGGCGGGAACAAGCCGGCTTCCGGCGGGGGCCGATGCCCGCCATGGAGCCTTCGAGGGCGACCGCGAATTGGTCAATGTGATGGACACCGCGCCGCTTAGCCGAGCAGGTCGCGGATGACCTCGCCGTGGACGTCGGTCAGCCGGAAATCGCGTCCGCTGTACCGGTACGTCAGGCGCGTGTGGTCGAGCCCCATGAGGTGCAGGACCGTCGCGTGCAGGTCGTGGACGTGGACCCGGCCGTCCTCGACGAAAGCGCCGAACGGGCACGTGACGCCGTGCGCATAGCCTCGGCGCACGCCGCCGCCGGCCAGCCACATCGAGAACGCCGCCGTGTTGTGGTCGCGGCCGTCCTTGCCCTGCGAGTTCGGCGTGCGGCCGAACTCTCCGCCCCAGATCACCAGCGTTTTCTCCAGCAGCCCGATCCGCTTCAGGTCGTCGAGCAGCGCCGCGACCGGCTTGTCGGTCTGCTGGCAGCAGGCCTTCGTGCC
>DATJGQ010000519.1:0-2946 GCA_035494815.1 Gemmataceae bacterium | reverse complement strand
CTCGTTGATCGCGGCCGATTCCGTACTGTCGATCCGCTCGACGAACTCGCGGATTTCCGCCAGGTCCGCCGGGGACGCCTGTACGTAGAGCGAGTTGGTCGTCGACTCCGCGGTGAAGCGGATCTGGTTCTGGGCCGCGGTCTCACTGCCGTACCGCGTGGCATAGAGCTGGTTGAGCAGGTTGGCGACGTTGGTCGCCGACGCGTTCCTGAGCTTGATCTGCACGGGCCGGCTGACCGGGGACGTCGGCACGTCCAGCTTCTTGATCTCGTTGACGACGTCCTGCATGCGGGACTCGGGCGCCCCGACGAGGATCGAGTTGAACCGTGGCACCGGCAACAGCAGGATGTTGCCCGCCGGGACGACCACAGGGGCCGCTTGGCCGAACGCGCCGGGCGCCGTGGGCGGCCGCTGGCCGCCGCCGGGGACGATCACGTCGCCGCTCTGGCCGATCTGCACCCGCGCGAACACCTGCGAGAGGAAGTTCGACACGCTGGTGGCGTCGGCGTATTCGAGGTTGACGTACTGGAGCTTGACCTGCGAGCCGGCGGAGATCCGCTTGATGAAGTCGATCAGGCGGACGATTTCCTCGATGTCGTTGGGGTTCTCGCCGCTGATGACGAGGACACCGAGGTCCGGGAGGGCCTGGGCGTTGAACGGCCGCCGCGGCCCGGGGACCGAGTCGCCCGTTCCCGGTTGGGCCGGGGGACGTGGCGGCTGCGCCGGCGGTTGAGTCGCCGGCGGTTGCTGTTGCTCCTCGCCCATGAAGGCGAGGACGTTGGTCAGACGGTCGTCACGAGGATCGTACAGTTGGGACGGCTTCGGGTCGTCCATGACCCCTTGTTCAAAAAAATCCGGCCCTCGTATCAGGTCTCCGGGATCACGATTTCGGCCGGGGGGCCCGCCGGTGCCGCGGTTTCCCATGCCGCCGCCGCCGGGGCCGCCGAACCCGCCGCCGCCGCCGAAGCCGCCGGTGCCGCGACCGCCACGGCCGCCGCCGCCGGTGTTGCCGAACCCGCCGCCCGGCGTGCCGAAGCCGCCGCCGCCCGGCGTGCCGAAGCCGCCGCCGCCGAAGTTGCCGGTGCCGCGGCCGCCGCCGAAGTTGCCGCCGGGGTTCATGCCTCCGCCGAAGGTGCCTGGGGTGCCGCCGCCGAATCCGCCGCGGCCGCCGCCGAAGGTCCCGCCGGTCCCGAAGGGGCTCCCGCCGCCGAACGGCGAGCCGTTACCCGTGGTCCCGGTCATGCCGGGGCGGTTGGTCGCGCTCCGCTGGCCCTGAATGGCCGCCAGCGCATCCTGCAACAGATTCGGGTCGACGCCGCGGATCGGCACGACGCGGACGGTCCGCACCGCGCCCGCGGCCTGCTTTTCAAGCGTGTCGACGAGCGTCTTGACCTCGTTGTACATCGCGTCGTTGCACTGGAGGATGAGGCTGTTGCTTCTCTCGTCCACGCCGACGCTGAGCGCGGCTGGGCGTGGCAAACCGTTCGCGTCGGTCGCCCGCTGGACGCCGCCGGGGCCGCCCCCGCCGAAACCACCGCGGCCGCGGCTGCCGGCCTCCATGGCGTCACGATAGACCTGCTGCAGGACCGTCGCGACTTCGGTAGCGATCGCGTGCTGGAGCGGGCCGAGGATTCGTGTCTTACCGGCCATCCGCGACTCGTCCGGGGCGTCGATCGCGTCCCGGAGCAGTCGTTTGATGGTCAGCAGGTCGAGCGGGCTGGCCTTCACCAGCAGCGAGTTCGAGCCGGGGTCGGCGACGACGCGGACCTTCTGGTCGGCCGTGGACTGTCCGGCGCCGGCCGCCTGCATCATGAGTGCCAACGGGTTAAATCCACCCGGGCCGCCGCCGCCACGACCGCCGCCGCCCCCGAACGGGTTCTGCGGCGCTCGCTGTTGGCGGCCGTTGAACGCCTCGTCGATGATGCGGGCCGCGTCGGTCGCGTTGGCGTTCTGGAGCGGGATGACCTCGAAATCGCCGTCGCCCTCCGTGCGGGTGAGCAGGCGGACGATCTCCGTCGCGAACTGCAGCGTGTCCTGGTCCTCGGTGTTGATGATGATCTTGTTGCCGACGGCGGTGATGGTCACCGGTTTTTGCGGCGAGTTGGCCGCCGGCTGTTTCTGGGCCTGTGGGTCGCTGAGCTGCGACTTGGGCTCGGGCGGATCGGCGCCGCCGTTGCCGCTGCCGGGCGGGGGCAGGGGCGGCCGGTTGTCCTGGTTAGGCGCGCCTCCCGCCGGCGGCTCGTTGCCGCGCCGCGGTTGCGGCGGATTCGGGTCGACGCCCGGTGTGATCACCTTCGGCTGAATGCCGCGGGTCTGCGACAGGATCCGCTCGAGTTCGCGGGCGACAGTCGCGGCGCTGCCGCGGTCGAGACTGATGATCCGCATCGTGCCCGTGCCGCCGGTGCCGACCATGCCGCTGTCGATGACTTTGAGCGTCTTCTTGATGTCCTCGACCTGCTCGGCGGTGCCGCGGATGATGACGCCGTTGCGGGTGAGGTCCTCCTCGATGAACGGGCCGCTCGAGTTGCCGCGGCCGTCGCTGGTCATGAACATGCCCTTGAGCGTCGTCGCGGCGCCCTTGGCCTCGAGCGTTTGCAGCGGAATGAACTCGGCGACCGGGCCGCCGGTGGTCATCGCGGCCGAGCCCTTGATCAGGGCGGCGATGTCCAGTTGGTCGCCGGGGTAGGCCATCGCCAGAATCAGGTTCCCGCCGACGGCGCGGAACTGCGAGGTGCGGAAATGACTGCTGAGCATGAGGACCATCGCGTCGGCGGTGCCGGCCGCGACGGTGTACTGCTGGAGGATCGGGGTGCCGCCCGTCGGGCCGATCGGCTTGTCTCCGGTGTCGATCGTGTCGAGGATCTTGCGGGCCACGGCCAGGCGGTCGGCCGGGCCGGAGACGAGGACGGTGTTGGTCCGCTCGTCGCAGGCGATGGAGACGGGCTT
>DATJGQ010000518.1:0-2899 GCA_035494815.1 Gemmataceae bacterium | reverse complement strand
TTCTCGCGAGCGAAACGAATTTCGACGACCTCGTTGCCTTCGCGAAGATGGATGAAGCCCATTCCGGCCGGCCGGCCGGCGGCGACGGCGAGGGCCGAATAGGTCAGTCGATCGAGGTAACCCTCCGGACGTGGCGGAGTGAGACCTTTGAACGTGTAACGACCGTCGCCGTCGGTGAGGGTCGTGGCAAGCTCGACGGGCGGCAAACCTTTTCCTTCGACCTGGTACAACCGCACCGAGACCCCGGCCATGGGCAGGTGATCGTCGTCATTTACGCAACGGCCGCTGACAGTATGCGTGTTTCGCGTCGCATCCGCCTTCGCCGTCGGCTCGGCCGCTTTCGGCGGTTGTGCCGTGGCGCCCGGCATGGCGTCGGTCAGGCCTAACATGGCGATCCCAAGCAACAGAGCGGCCGCGACCGGCGCCCTGAGTGCCGCGACCGACACGGACCGCAGGAGTCGTTCGACGCGTGCCTGCACGCGACCTGTTGAGGTGAACAAGCCGATCAGCCCCGGCGCGACACCGGACGGGGCCAGGCTCGCCGCAAGTTCGACGATGGTGGTGGCGTATGCGGACCTTTCGCTTTCGCCCAGCGAAGCGAACGCCAATTCGTCGCAGGCGGCCTCGCGCTCGGCGTGCATCTCGCGGACCGTCCACCAGGCCACCGGGTTGAACCAGTGCAGGACCCGGGCCGTCAGCAGCAACCAGTTCGTCCATAAGTCGCCGCGCACAAGATGCGCCAGTTCGTGCGCCAATACATGACGGAGACGGGCGGACGATGAATCGGTCGCAAGGGATTCTGGCAGGACGATGCGGGGATTCCAGGTTCCCACGATGTAGGGGCTCCGGCTTTCGGGCGTGACGAGCAATCGGGGAGCGCGGTTGAGTCCCATCCGACAGCGGAGTGTTTCCAGGACTTGTGTGAGGGTAGCATCCGTGACGGGGCGACACACTGCAAGGCGCCGACGCAACACGACCGCGGTGGCGAGAAGTTTCAGCCCCAGCACCAGACATCCCGCCAGCCAGATCGACGATAGGACCTGAGTGATGAATACGGCGTCAAACGTCCATTCGAGCGGTCGTGTCAACTCCGGCGTGGTTCCGGAAGAGATTGCGGGCGGCTCCGCGGGTGCACCCTCTGACGGAAGGCGCTTTGGCAGAGAGTCGGCGATCCGCGGCGAATGCTCCATCAATGCGTACGGCACCATTTTCGAGTCGGCCTGTTGAGCGGACGTGAACATCGCATCGCTCGCCGCGGCATTCCAACGGACCAGATTAGACATGCTCCAGGGACTGACCGGCGTCGCCACGCACAACAACCTCGCCAGGACCACGCCCCACAAGAGAAATCGCCACCGGGGCCGTAGGCGCTCGCCCAGGCACCACAGGAACAGCGTGACTAGAAGCGCCAAAACGGCAGCTTGCCAGGAGGCTCGCCAGATCGCCGGTCCGAGAGTATCGAGCAGCGCGATCATGACCGTTTCTCCTTGGGATTCTTCTTCCGGGCCAGCAATTGTCGGAGCTGCTCAAGCTGGTCCCGGTCGAGGGGTGCGTCCGCGACGAAATGGGCGACGAGCGCCGCGACGTCGCCGCCGAACGCCTTTTCCAGGAACGAGCGGCCTTCGTGGCGGACGCACCGCTGGCGGGAGACGGCGGCCCGGTAAATGTACCGCGACCCGTCGACCTCGTACGCGAGCGCCCCTTTTTCCACGAGCCGCGCCAGGAGCGTCCGGATCGTGCTGTGATTCCAGTCGCGGGTCGGGCGGAGCTCTCGGATGACGTCCGCCGCCGTGCACGCGCCGGCGGCCCAGATCGGCTCCATGACGGCCCATTCCGCGTCCGAGATTTGCAAGGCGCCCGCCATCGTTGCCTCCTATCGGCCACAACTGTGGCTAGAGTTGACTACACTTGTGGCCATTTGTCAAGAGACGGGACGGGCGATTCGGCCCGCCGCGCGGGCCCGCGAGGAGTGGAGGGCCCGCGCGTGACGCGATAGACTGTGACGAGCCGGCCGACGCGGTGGTTACGCTTCGCCCGGCGTCAGGAGGAATCGCATGGATCAACACAGCCCGTCGCCCGCACTGTTTTTCGACACGGTCAACGCCTACGAGCGGACTGAAGCGCTTCGGACGGCGATCGAACTGGACCTGTTCACGGCCGTGGCCGGCGGGCGGCGGACGGCGGCGGACCTGGCGGAGGCGTGTCGGGCGTCGCCGCGCGGCGTCCGCATCCTGGCCGACTACCTCACCGTCCTCGGCTTCCTCCATAAGAACGGCGACGCATACGAACTCACGCCCGACAGTGAGGTCTTCCTCAACCGCAACTCGCCCGGCTACCTGGGCGGCACGTTGGAGTTCTTGCTGTCGGACAAGTTGCGGGAATGTTTCCGGCACCTGACGGCGGCCGTCCGCCGTGGAGGGACGGCGGTGTCGGAGGAAGGGACGGTTTCGCACGACAACCCGATCTGGGTCGCGTTCGCCCGCGGAATGGCGCCGTTGATGCAACTGCCGGCCCGGCTGGTGACCGAGCTGATCGGCGGCGACACGCAGCAGCCGCTGCGGGTGCTGGACGTCGCCGCGGGGCACGGCCTGTTCGGTATTACAGTCGCCCAGCGGTATCCGAAAGCCCGCATCACGGCGCTGGATTGGCCGAACGTCCTGGCCGTGGCATCAGAGAACGCCCGGCGGGAGGGCGCCGGCGAGCGTCACACCTTGCTCGCGGGCAGCGCCTTCGACGTCGACTGGGGCGGGCCGTACGACATCGTGCTTTTCACGAACTTCTTGCACCACTTCGACCGGCCGGCCTGCGAGGCGCTGGCCGCGAAAGCGTTCGCCGCGCTCGAGCCCGGCGGCCGCGCCCTGACGCTGGACTTCATCCCCGAGCCCGACCGCGTCACGCC
>DATJGQ010000517.1:0-3345 GCA_035494815.1 Gemmataceae bacterium | reverse complement strand
AAGCGCTCGGCGAGACGGTCAAACCGGACCCCCAGCGATTTCCTGAATTCGACGCCGCACTCGCCGAAGCCATGCGGCAGGAGCCGGCCCGACTCTTCGAATCGGTCCTCCGTGAGGATCGCAGCCTGCTCGAATTGCTCGACGCGGATTACACGTTCGTCAACGAGAAGCTGGCGGCGATTTATGATTTGGAGAACGTCAAAGGTCCGGAGTTTCGTCGCGTACCTCTCACCGATCGGAACCGCGGCGGTGTCTTGACCATGGCGGGCCCGCTGGCGGTGTCGTCAATGCCGTTGAGAACCAGCCCGGTGGTCCGCGGCAAGTGGGTCCTCGGCGACCTGCTCGGCACGAAGATCCCGCCGCCGCCGCCGAACGCGGGCGAGCTGCCGCCGGACGACCGCAACACAGAAGGTCTGACGCTCCGCAAGCAACTGGAGCTGCACCGCTCGAAGGCGGAGTGCGCCGGCTGCCATCAGAAGATCGACCCGCTGGGCTTCGGCCTGGAAAACTTCGACCCGCTCGGCCGCTGGCGGACGACCCAGAACGGCCAACCCGTGGACGCGACCGGCGAACTGCCGACCGGCGAGAAGTTCACCGGCCCTCGCGAGTTGAAGGACCTGCTGCTCACGAAGAAGGCCGAATTCCTGCGGCACCTGACGCGGAAGACGTTAGGATACGCCCTCGGCCGGCCGCTCAACCGGTTCGACGAGTGCGTGCTCGACGAGACGGTCAAGGCGCTGGAGGCGAACGAATATCGGGCGTCGGTGATGATCGAGCAGGTGGTGTTGAGCTACGCGTTCCGGCATCGGTATGCGAAGAAGTGACGGTTCGCGACTCCGATCAGAGCCGGAAGCGTAAGCGACGGGCCGCTTTCAGATGACCGTCGCTTACGCTTCCGGCTCTGATCGGAGTCGCAAACGGGGAGCCTCAACAATGCGTCGGCGAAATTACCCGATCTCGCGTCGCACCTTCCTCCGCGGCGCCGGCGCTGCGATTGCCCTCCCGTTCCTGGACGCGATGAAGCCGCTGCGGGCCGCCACCGCCGCCAAGCCGCCCGTGCGGTTCGCGGTGCTCTTCTTCCCGAACGGCGTCTGGAAACCTGGCTGGATCCCGATGGAGTCCGGCACCGACTACGAACTCCCGTTCGCGCTGTCGCCGATCGCGAAACTCAAATCGGACGTGCTCGTCCTCTCCGGCCTCGACAAGGCCCAGAGCCGCGACGGCGACGGCCACTACGCCAAGACCGCCAACTTCCTCACCGGCCTCAAGGTCGTCCGCACAACCGGCAAGGAAATCAGCGTCGGCTCAATCTCCGTCGATCAGCTCATGGCGTCGAAGATCGGCAACCAGACGCCGCTGCCGTCGCTGGAACTCGGCATCGACTCCGTCGTCTCCGGCATCGATACGTTCGTCGGCTACACGCGGCTCTACGGCTCCCACATTTCCTGGCGGGCCGCGAACGTGCCGGTCGCGAAGGAGATCAACCCGCGGCTGGTGTACGAGCGCCTCTTCTCCGGCAAGACCGGCTCGGCCGCCCGTCGGGCCGACGACCAGAGCCTGCTCGACCTGGCACTCGAGGACGCCCGCTCGCTCCGCAAGGACCTCGGCCGCGACGATCAGTTCAAACTGGACGAGTATCTCGATTCCGTCCGGGCGGTGGAGAAGCGGATCGAGTTCTTCGCCAAGCCCGACGAGCGGCCGTGGAAGCCTGCCGGCCCGCCGGACAAGCCGCAGCCGCCGCGGGAGACGCCGCCGCAGGATTATGCGGAGCACTGCCGGCTGATGCTGGACCTGATGGCGCTCGCGTTCCGGACCGACCAGACGCGGGTGACGTCGCTGATGTTCGCAAACGACGTCTCGCCACGGAACTTCTCGTTCGTGGACGGCGTCCGCGGCGGGCACCACGACATTTCGCACCATTCGAAACAGGAGTCAAAGATCGAGCAGTACCAGCGAATCAACCGCTGGCACGTCGGCCAGTTCGCGTACCTGTGCGAGAAGCTGCGGTCGATCAAGGAGGGGGAGGGGACGCTGCTCGACAACTCACTCGTGCTCTTGGGTTCGAGTCTCGCCGACGGCAACGGCCATGAGCCGAACAACCTGCCGATCCTCCTCGGCGGCCGCGGCGGCCGCAGCGTGCAGTCCGGCCGGCACATCGCCAGCGCGAAGAATACGCCGCTGTGCAATCTGTACGTGTCGCTATTGGACGGGATGGGCACGCCGGTCAAATCGTTCGGCGACAGTACGGGGCCGCTAGCGATCGGATGACACCTGCCAGACGTGAGGGCCGGGATTGGTTCGTTCCAGAACACGCCCACCCCACACCCGGAATCATTGCAGGATTCCGGAATCAATTGGGATTCTGACGTAAACAATATGCTAATGGTGAGTTAATTCGTCGCGGCACGTCCGGAATCAATTCAATCTCTCGCCGACCGCACGCTAAACAGCACCGGAACTTCACCGCGGAAACCGAGGTCCTGCGTCCCCTGGCCGACGTCGAAGCCGATTGTCGCTTCGCGCCGGCCGGCCTCGCGGGACGTCAGCAGGAGAATCGCGTACTCTACCGGCCGGCCGCTCAGGGTCGCGGACATGGGCTGGTCCGTGTGCATCTTCAATTCGAGGAACCGATCTTTCGCGTTCGCGTCGGCCTGCGGGCTGGTGGGGCGGAGGACGGCCGTCACGCCGGCCTCGTTGACCACCTTGATAAGTACAGGGACGGGCTGACCTTGCCGAAGCTCGGCCCGGGCCTCGCCGCGGGCCACCTTCAACCGCGATTCCGGATTGACGGAGACGGTCAAGAGCACGTGCGGATCGAGCAGTTGCTGGAGACGGCTGGCGTCGGGCTTGGCGAGGGCGGATTTAAGCTCGTTCGTATCGATGGCGACGGGCGCCTTCAATTGTTCCCGCGCTTTCAGCAGGGCGGTGACGTTCGCCGCAAGGGCTTCGTCGTCGGTCGGAGGGGCCGCGACGCACAGCGACGTGATCAGACCGAGCGTCGTTATGAAAGGCATGGAAATCTCCGAGGAGGGAGCCGGGAGCGTAAGCGACCGGAGTTTTGAAGCGTTTCAGAACTCCGGTCGCTCACGCTCCCGGCTCGCCAGGTCTCACGGCGTCTCGTTGAGAATCTTTCGATAGACCTTCCGCGCATGCTCGTACGCCGCCTCCGCGTCGGCCATCTCCTGTGCGGCGTACGTCCGCTTCTTCTGCGACCAGCACTGGTCCACGCCGCGGAGGCACCACTCGGCGTCCGACTTGGACACGCGAATCGGTTTGCCGCCGACCATGACGAAAATCGGGTTGGTGTGCGCGGACGGGAATGATCTCACCGCGACCCAACTACTC
>DATJGQ010000516.1:0-2839 GCA_035494815.1 Gemmataceae bacterium | reverse complement strand
CTGCGCATACAGCGGCTCTCCTGAGCGGCTGGCGTCGAGGGCGGTCGGCTTGGCGGGCGCGGCGCGGCTGCGAGAGCCGCGCGCATCGCCACCTCAGCATAGGCCTTGCGGCGCTGGTCGGGGTCGGTCGCGACGGCCGCGATGTAGATGCAGTCGCCGAGGTCGATCGCCGTCGCCGTGCTCACGGGCCGGTCTTCATCATAAACGACGAAGCCGAAGTCCACGCCGGGGTCGGAGAAGTAGACGTTTGCGTTCAACACGTCCTCCGCCACTGCGGGCGGCATCCCGTAGGCCCGGCAGTTGATCTTCAGGGCGTCGAGTGCGGGGCCGGGCCCATCCACGCGGCGCACGTCGACGTCGGTGGGCAGAGGCCGGACGGGCTCGGCCAGGGCGCCGTCGCACTCCATCACGGTCATGTACATCATGTATTGGAGACCGGCGCCGGCGAGGACTGCGTTCGCCTCGTCCAGTGCGACCGGAAGCCACGGTTCGGGGATGCCGAACATCCACGGGAGCCCGACCGGCGCGGCATCGGCCAGCGCAGCTCTGCCGCGCGCGGCCAGATCGGCGGGGTCGGCGGCGGGCCGCGCGGGGACGGTCAGATTGATTGACGATCAGGATGGTGTGCGACCAGGCGGCGTGGATGCCGTCACGATCGCGGACCTGGCCGCGACTGGAGCGACGGGCGCAGTAGTCGTTGAAGCGGGTCCAGTACATAGCCTAGACAGCATACGGGAGAACCCCCGGCTTTGGATTTGACCCGGCCAAGGAGCGCCTTTGCCGGCGGCGTGCCGGCGGAATTGGTCGAGCGCACGTCGGCACGAATGCCGACGTGGCAAGCCGGGAGGCGTGCTCTACGATCAACGGGGCCAGATGGTGAAGTCGCGGAAGAGCTGCTTCTCGGGTTTTGCGCGCATCGCCTCGAGTCCGGCCAGCAGTTCGAGTAAGTGCGCGCGGCCGAGTTCAAGTGAGTGCTCGTTTGGCTGATACGTCGTGCGGACGGGGTAGTCGACAAATGGCGTCGCGGACTGCTCGATGTGACAGCCGAGGATGTGGGCGACAGGGCGGGTCGCGGTGAATTCGACCAGGCGCCGGGTGCTCGCTTCGTAGGCGGCGAAGTCGGAGACGTAGAGGCGGCCCGGATAGAGGTGGTCGCCGGTGAGCAGGATGCCAGTCTGGCGGTCGTAATACGCCAAGTGCGCGGGTTGGTGGCCGGGGATCGCGAGGATGTCGACGATCCGGCCGCCCAGGTCGATCGCGCCAACGTTGTCGCGGATGCCGAACGCTTTGGTTTGCGCGTCGACTGCCGCGGGAACGAACGCGACGTTCGCCACGCCGTCGAAGCCCTTGTCGCCCGCGGTGTGGTCGCCATGGCCGTGCGAGTGCGCGACCGTGAGGGGCTTCGATCCGACCAGCTTCATCACGACCGCGGCGGCGTCGCTGGCGCCGGCGCCGGTGTCGACCAGCAGCGCGCGGTCGGCCCCGACGATCAGGTAGAGGAACGGCTTCTCGTAATGTGTGCAGCCCGACTGGCGCAGGATGGTGAAGGTCGGGTTATAGGGGTGGATCTGCCACGTCGGGACGGCCGAGCAATCTGGGCCGCCGGTGATCCAGTTCGCCGGCAGGACCCCAGGCTCAACGGCGAACGCCGCGGCGGCTGTCAGCAAGATGGCGCCGAGGCAACACGCGTTACTCACCGCCGCTGCCGCGGAAAATGGCGGGTTGATCGCCGGCGATCGGGTGAGGGCGTGCACCAACCGGACATAATGTCCGGTCGGCCATTTTTGGACTGTTTTCATTCAACAACTTACGAGTGGGTGGCCGGACATCATGTCCGGCCGGGGCTCAAAACTCGTACCGAAGCGCGAACTGCATGACGCGCGCGTCGGCGGTCGCGGTCAACTGGCCGAAGGTCGAAGGAGTCGCGAGACTCAGGTTCGGCGTCCGGAAGTTGACGTGGTTGAAGGCGTTGAAGGCCTCGCCGCGAAGATAGATGACGTGGCCTTCCATCAGGCGGAAGCTCTTGCTGAGCGAGGCATCGAAGTTGACCGAGCCGGGGACGCGGACGATGCCGCGCGTGCCGACCGTGCCGGGATACTGGCCTTCGAAAAGCGAGACGACCGTTGTGCTCTGGAAAATGCTCGGGATGCCTTTTTCGTCGGTGAAGACGTGATTGGCGGGGAGCGACGCGCCGTCGCGCAACTGGCCGAGGGCGGAGGTCAGGTAGTTGGTCGGGTAGAGGCCCGCGTTCGAGATGTTCGCCGGCGTGCCGGTGCGCATCGTGCCGAGCAGGCCGACCTGCCATCCTCCGAGAATTGCGTCGGCCCATCGCGGCATCGCGTTCAGGTAGTGCTTCTTGTGACCGAACGGCAGCTCGACGACTGCGTTGGCCGTCATGGCGTGGCGGGTGTCGAAGTTCGAGGGCCCACGATAGCCGTCGGGGTTGAAGGCGTCCTGCACGCCCGCGCCGTCCGACTCGGCGCCGGAGACGTTGTCGAGCGAGTGCGACCAGGTGTAGTTGAAGTCGAAGCCCCAACCGTTCGACACCGGCTTGCGGAGCACGACGTTCAGGCCGTTGTAACCCGCCTTGCCGGCGTTCGTCCACGCGCTCAGACCGGCGGCCTGGTTGGCGAAGAACGTGTTGCAGCCGTACACCGAGATGCACTTGCCGTTCGACTGGCGGAGGCGGTCCATGTCGTTGAGCGCGTCGAGGTCGCTGCCCGCGTAAGTCTGGTAAACCGTGTAGTAGTAATTGGCGGTCGCGCTGCCATTGAACTTATAGTTCGCCGCGCCGGGGAAAATGTTCTCGAAGAACGGCTGCGTGGGCAGCAGCGACGGA
>DATJGQ010000515.1:0-2058 GCA_035494815.1 Gemmataceae bacterium | reverse complement strand
AACGCCCTGACGTGCAGCATCGACTTGACGTAACGTCTCATGCTGACCAAAAGAAAGAACCGCTGACAGTTCCTGTCAGCGGTTCTGAAAGAGTCGGGGCGAGAGGATTTGAACCTCCGACCTCTTGGTCCCGAACCAAGCGCTCTATCCAAGCTGAGCTACGCCCCGTTCTCCGGGCTCATGATAGGTCTTGCGCGATCATTGTCAATCGCACTCCACCTCGTCATTTTAGGGACAGGGTCAACGTTTGCAGGTTCGGTTTACTTTCCTTTCTGCTGCCGCCACCAGGACTTCCAGGCGGCAACGGCTTTCGTCCGCTCCTCGGCTGTGGCGTTCGAGGCGGGGCCGAAGTTCTGGCCGGTGAGCGATCGAAGTGCCACTCCCGCCGCACGGACGACGATCGCGTCCACGTCGTCCAGCAGGGCGACCAGGTCGGGGACGAACGACTTGTCTTCCTTCATCGCACACGCCAGGGCGGCGGCCCGACGCATCTCCGGGCGGCCGTCCTTGAGCTTGTCGCGGACGGTCGCCGGCGTCATCCGGACCAGCCGCTCGGCGAGACAGTCGCGGGCCTTGGTCAGCGTCTCGCCTTTGAGGCCGGAGATCGCGGCGACGAGCGCCTCCGTAAATTCCGAGCCGTTGCCGTCGCGTAACTGCTCGAGGATCTGGGCCTGTCGGGCCGGCGGCGCGGCGGCGAGTTCGCGGCGGAGCTTTTCCGCGTCGGCCGGCTGGACGGCCTTCGGTTCCGGTCCCGCCGGCGTGTCCGCGCCTTCGGCCCGCAACGACGGTTGGGCAGGTTTTTTGAGCAAGGCGGCGGACAGATCCCGGGCGAGGTTCGCCTTTTTGAGGAACATCAGCGCGAAACAGGTATCGACGAGCGGGCCGTAGTTGTTGCTCCAGGTGCCGTCCGGAAGCTGATGGAGGATGAGGATGGTCGCGCCGAGTTCGTGCCACTTTTGGCCGGCCATCGTGGTCAGACTGTAGGTGACGCCGACGCGCTCGACCGACCAAATGAAGTAGTAATCCAACTGAACGCGCTGGAGCCCATCGGCGACCATTTTGGCGAGTTGTGCGCCGACGAAATTCAGGCCCGCCTGGATGACTGGGTCATGGAGCGGGTCTTTGAGCGCCGGCGGTTTGCCGCCTTTGGCACCGGGGATCGTCTTCATCTCGCGGTCGCGAACGACGCCCGCGCCGATGGCGAGGCCCATCAGCCCGGCACAGGTCATCGCGGATCGGCCGTGTGGCTCAATGCCGGCGGAGTTGTAACCCCAGGTGCCGTTCGTGTGCGTCGCCCGAAAGTACGCCTCGCACAGTCGCAGCGAGCCGTCGGCCGGGATGCCGTGATGCCGCGCCGCCCACAGGCCCATGATCGCGAACTGCGTGTTGGAGTTGTCGATGACGCCGATCAGGTTGCCGAACGGTTGATTCTGCAACTTGGCCTGATAGTCGCCGAGACCGAGCTTTCCGAGTCGGTCGAGCCGGTCGGCGAGGTCCGGATCGATCGGCGGCGGCTCGCCTTTGGGCGGCCGCGGCTGCGTCTTGTCGCCGGTCCGCAACTCGGCCCGTTGCTGGATGGCGGACTTGAGTCTCTGAACCTCTTTCTCGTCGGGGCCCGTCGTCGTGTAGCTCCAGCCGCCCTCCTTGAACTGCGCCTCCATCAGCCGCACGGCCATCGCGTGAACCAGGGGAACGTCGCGGTCGTCGCCGAGTCTGTCGAAGAGAAGAATGCCCAGCGACAGGTTGTAGACGCGGGTGTTATCGACGGACTGCTCGCGGACCTTGTCGGCGATCTTGCGGACGAGCGGATCCTCGGCGGGGACGCCGCATTCCAGCAGGGTCAGTCCGACGAGCGCCGCGCGGCCCATGTCGTTGTAGCCGTCCGCCGCCCGGCCGATCACCGCGCCGCCCTTTTCGTAAGCGGCCCGCAAGGCCTGCAGACCACGCTCGGCCGCCCGTTCGATCTTGTCGCTCAGCGAATCCGCGTGGGTGAATGGCCCCAGGACGCCGATCACCAAACAGGCCAACGGGAAGTGCTTCATGGCGATACGGCCTCGG
>DATJGQ010000514.1:0-4512 GCA_035494815.1 Gemmataceae bacterium | reverse complement strand
CATTTGGGACATCGACGCCGGCAGCGAAGTCCGCCACTGGGGCGATGCGACACGCTCGGTCCGCGGCTTGGCATTCACGCCCGACGGGCAGACGCTCGTGATCCTCGAGCCGGAAGCGGTGACGCTGCACTGCCCAGCGCGCGGCCGTTTCGCGGGTCAGTTGCCGGCCGCCGCCGAACCGGGCGATTACGATCGGATCGCCATCTCGCCCGACGGCCGATTCGTAGCCGCGGGCGGCTCGGGAGGCCGTCGCGTCATCTGGGACTTGCAGACCAGAACACTGAGTCACGCCGGCTTCGGCGGCCGCGCCTGCCGGGGGCTCAGCTTTTTCCCATACGGCGAACGCCTGCTCTGGCTCGACGCCTCGCAACTGACGCTCTGGCACGCCCGCGGCGACCGCCCGCCGGCGCCGGACTTCGCGTCGGCATGGGTGCCGGGCGCCAACGCGCTGGCCTTGGCCACCGACGGGCGGACGTTCGCCGTCGCGTTCGGCGGGGTGGTCGAGCTGTGGGACGTGCTCGCCCGGCGGCCGATGCGGCAACTTCGTGGCCACGGGGCGCCGGTCCGGGCGATCGCGTTCAGTCCCAACGGCCGGACGGTCGTCTCCGGCGGCGACGACGGCACCGCGATCCTCTGGGACGCGACCGCACTCGCAGGAGTCCCCGCCGGTCCGCTCCCCGCGGCGTGGGAGGACCTGGCGAGCCCCGACCCGCTCATCGCCCGCCGCGCGGTCTGGCAATTGGCGACCGCGCCGGACGGAACCTCGATCATCGGCGAGCGCATGACGGCGCTCGGAGCAGCGTTGAAACAAGTCCAACGGCGGATCGCCGACCTGGACGACGACCGATTTGCGGTGCGGCATCGGGCGACCCGCGAGTTGGCCGCCCTCGGCGACCTGGTCGCGCCGGCCCTCCGCAAAGCCCTGACCGAACGCTTGCCGCCCGAACGGCAACGACGGATCGAGCGATTGCTCAACGACTGCAACATCGCCGGCGACGACGGGATCGAGCTGACCGGCGAGCGGCGGCGGTGGCTGCGGTGCATCGAAGTGCTCGAGCGGCGCGCGGACGCCGACGCCCGGGCGCTGCTGACGACGCTGATCAGCCTGCCGACGGTCGGTCTGGCGGATGAGGCGCGGGCGGTGATGCGGCGCCTCAATGACGGGCTGACGAAGTGAGAAACTCGCTCGTTCCGAAGCTCCTCTTGGGAACGCCCATGTAGAAGTCCCCTTTTGAGTCCTGATCTTCTGTAGCTGGCCTCTGTGAGGCCGGCCTCACAGAGGCCAGCTACAGAAGAAAACACGAAGCAGAGCTTCGAGGCTGCATTCCCAAGCGGAGCTTGGGAACGAGGGCAAGATCGCTATTTGTCGACCTGAATTAGAAATCAAACTGATCGATATTGTCCTTCGTGAACGTGAACGGCTGCCCCAACAGCACGTTGTCGCCTTTCACTTCGACCGTCCCGAGCCGGCCGGCAGTTAACTTCGTCGCCCCCGGTTTCAGATTCCCGTCGTGCACCGCCTTCGCGGTCTGCACCGTCAGATAGCCCAGGTCCATCGTGTTCCAGAGGATCACCGCGTCCGTGTAACCCTCGTGGACATACTGCTTGTTCTGGTTCGGCAGGCCGAGCCCGATCACATTCACGTCTTTGCGGCCCGACTGCTTCACCGCCTCGGCCGCGCCCGGCACCGCGGGCGAGCAGATGGCCATGATTAGTTTCATGTTGGGGTACGCGTTCATGATAACGTTCGCCTCGTCGGTCGCCTTGTCGAGCTTGTCGTCGCATGGGCGCAGGGTAGCCATCTTGATGTCCGGGTACTTCGCCTTGCGGCGGGCTTCGATGTGCTTTTGCCATTCGATCATGTTCGCGGCGGTGAGCGAGGCGGTGATGATCGCGAACTCGCCCTTACCGCCGAGGACGCGGGCGGCGTTGTCCATCAGCGTCGTGCCGATGCCTTCCGGCGTCGCCTGGTTGACGAAGAAGTCGCGGGCGTCGGGCCGGGCGTCGGCGTCCCAGGTGAGGACCTTGATGCCGCGGGCACGCGCCTTTCGCAGAACCGACGAGAGGCCGTCGCTGTTCTCGACCGCGACGGCGATCACGTCCACGCCGCGGGTGATCCAGGCGTCCACGACTTCGTTCTGCTTCGCCGGGTCCGGGTCGGTCGGACCGTCCCAGATGAGCGTGACGCCGAGTTCTTTCGCTGCTTCCTCGGCGCCTTTGCGGCAGGCGATGAAGTAGGCGTTGCCTTTGCTCTTGGGCATCATCGCGACGGTCAGCGGCTTTGGCGCGGCGGCGCCGCCGGTATTGCCGGGCGACTCGTTGCCTTGTCGCAGCGATTTCACCATGTACCAGTTGCTGCCCGCGACGATGCCCGCCGCGGCCAGGATGACGGCGCACAACACGGCGACTTGCGAGTTCTTCACGTCGAACGAACCCTCCGATGCGGTGGTTGAGACGGTCGACTGCGGGCGGCCGAAGAGCCGGTCGGCGCCGATCGTAATTAAGAGTAACAGGCCCGTGAAGAGTCCGGCCAGTTCGGCGGGTAGGTCGGCCATCCGCAGGCCGTTCTGGAGGACCGCGATGGCGAAGAGGCCGAGGATCGTCCCGAGCACGCTGCCATGGCCCCCGAAGATCGACGTGCCGCCGAGGACGACGGCGGTAATCGCCGCCAGTTCGTAGCCGGTGCCCGCGTCGGACTTCGCCTGGCCGACGTGGGCGACGTAGACCACTGCCGCGATGCCCGCCGCCGTTCCCGACAGAACGTACGTCAGGCCCGTCCACCGTTCGACCGGCAACCCCGCGTGGCGGGCGCCCTCGGGCGAGTAGCCGATCGCCGACAGCCCGCGGCCGATGATGGTGCGATGCGATAACACCCAGAAGCCCAGCGCGGCGACGACGAAGACGGGTAATTGCGCCGGTATGTCGCGCAGGAAATACCCTTGGCCGAGGAACAGAAATCTCGCGGGAAGGTCGGTGAAGTTATCCACGCCGCCGGTCAGCCCTTCGGCGAGCCCGCGGAAGAGCGAGTACGAGCCGAGCGTCACGATCAGCGGTGGGATGCCGAGGCGGGTGATCACGAAGGCGTTCAGTCCACCGGCGAGCGCCCCGACGCCGACCGCCGCGACCGCCGCCAGCCAGATCGGCAGATGCGCGTCGCGCCAGAGCATTCCCAGTAGCACCGCCGACAGGCCCATCAGGGACCCGACCGACAGATCGATGCCGCCGGTCACGATGACCGGCGTGAGCGCCAGCGCGAGCAACCCGATCTCGACGACGAGGCGGACGATCTCGAAGGCGTTCTCGACCGATCGGAAGTTCGTCCCGATGGCCGAGAAGACGACGACTTCGCCGGTCAATAAGAGCGCCAGGATCGGCAGGTGGGAGAGCCGCCAGGGCCCGCCGGAATCCATGAGTTTTCCGGAACTCGCCATCATCTGCGTTTGTCAGGACGTGGAAGCAATTCCGACCAGCCCGAAGCGCAAGCGAGGGATGGGACTCTCTCCCTCGCTTGCGCTTCGGGCTGGTCGGGAGGTCAGATTCACACGAACTTCGTGACCCCCGGCACGGCGACGGGCGGCACCGGCAGCGGCACGTCCCAGTCGTACCGCGGCGGCGACAGATCCTCTTTGGAGTTCATCGCCATCTGCCAGGTGATCGCCTTACCGGTGTACGCGGCCATGCGGCCCATGATCGCGACGAGTGTGCTCTTGGCCATGTAATCGCCGTTATTGATCGGCCGGCCCTGCCGGATGCCCGCGAACAGCTCGTCGTGTTCGATCTGATACAGGCCGCGATCGCCCGGCTGTGGCTCGTATCGCCAACTCGAACCGGCTGACTCGATCCGCATGCCGCCGCGACGCTCGGAAAGGTGCGCCACCCCTTTCGAACCGGCGGCGTGGGCGCTCATGTCGTTGTCGCAGCCGGTTTGCTGCCGGCAATTGCTGAAAAGTTTGGCCCCGTTGGCGTACTCGTAGGTGATCGAGAAGTGGTCGTATATGTGGCCGTACTCCGGCCCGGTTCGTTGCTGTCGGCCGCCGTTGCCGACCGCCCGAACCGGGTACTCGCCCTTCATGACCCACGAGCACACGTCGAGGAAGTGCACGTGCTGCTCGACGTTGAAATCGCCGCACAGCCAGGTGAAGTAGTACCAGTTGCGCATCTGCCATTCCATGTCGGTCCAGTTGGGCTGTCGGGGTTTGACCCAGATGGAGCCGCGGTAGTCGTTCGCCTGGACCGTGTGCACGTCGCCGATCGCCCCGTCGTGAATTCGGCTGACGGCGGCGCGGAAGCTGTTGTCGTACCGCAAGCACAAACCGGAGACGACCGACAGGCCCTTTTGCTTCGCCCGCTCACACGTCTCCAGCACCGACCGAACGCCCGGCGCGTCCACGGCGACCGGCTTCTCGGCGAAGACATGTTTGCCGGCGTCGATGGCGGCCTTGAGGTGAACGGGACGAAATCCCGGCGGCGTGGCCAGCAGCACAACATCCACCCCGCTGTCGATTACCTTTT
>DATJGQ010000513.1:0-3602 GCA_035494815.1 Gemmataceae bacterium | reverse complement strand
CGGTGCCTCGCCGAGGACGCAAAGACGACCGGGCGGTGGTACCTGATCGTGAGCATGGGCCGGGCGGCGGGCCACCTCGCGCTCGGCATCGGCAAGGCGGCGGCTTGCACTCTCACGCTCATCCCCGAGGAGTTCCGCGGCCGGGCCAGACGGCTCACCCTCGACGAACTCTGCGACATCATCGTCGGCTCGATGCTCAAGCGAAGGCTGCAAGAGCGCAGCTACGGCATGGTCGTCCTCGCCGAAGGGCTGCTCGAATCGATCGGCGAGCAAGGGCTGCAGGACGTCATGATGGCGAGCGGCGTCATGCAATACGGCAGCATGGACCGCGACCCGCATGGCCATTTGCGGCTCGGCGAGATCGAGTTCGGCCGCATGGTCAAGGACCGGCTCGCGGTGAAAGTCGCCGAAGTGGGCCTGAAAGGGCCGATCATCGATAAGGACCTCGGGTACGAGTTGCGCTGCGCCGACCCGATCCCGTTCGACCTCGAATATACCCGCGACCTCGGCTACGGCGCGGTCAAGTTCCTGCGCTCGGATAAAGCGAAAGAGTACGGGGCGGTGATCAGCTTCAGCGAAGGCAAGATGAAGCCGCTGCCGTTCGAGTCAATCATCAACCCGGAAACGGGCCGCATGCGACCGCGACTCGTGGACGTGACCGGCGAAGGGTTCGAGTGCGCCAAGCGGTACATGATCCGTCTGGAGCGGTCGGACTTCGACGAGCCGCAACTGACCAAGATCGCCGAATGTGCGGGCATGGCCCCGGAGAGATTCAAAGCGCGGTTCGGCTACCTCGTCGGATTATGACGGTTGCGGAATAACGGATCGGCCGCGGGGCTCCTGTAGGTATGGGCTATCGTCTTCTCGCCGATCTCATCGTCGCGATTCATGCCGCTTACGTCGCGTTCGTCGTCGTCGGTCTGCTCCTGATCGTCGTCGGCATCGCCTGCGGCTGGGGGTGGGTGCGGAACTGGTCGTTTCGCGTCGTTCATCTCATCGCCATTTTGATCGTCGCCGCGGAGTCGCTCCTCGACATTCCCTGCCCGTTGACGGAGTGGGAGTACCGCCTCCGCGAACTGGGCGGGCAGGCGGTCAGCGGCGGCACGTTCATCGGCGACCTGCTGCACAACCTGATCTTTTACGACTTCGCGCCGTGGGTCTTCACATTCGCGTACGTGGCGTTCGCGCTGCTGGTCGCGCTGACGTTTGTGCTCGCGCCGCCGCGGCGGCGCCCGAAAGGCGTCGCGCAGTCGTCTTGACATGTCGCGCCGCGGCGGGCTAGGCTGTCGCGTTCCTCTCTCGAAATCGGCCCACGACGGGCCGTCGTAAACGGCAAGGAGTGCCGCCGATGCCGACACTGTCTCGCATCACTGAGCAATCTCCGGTCGCTCCCGCTCCCGGCTCGGCCAATGGACTTGCGGCGCGGCTGCTGCTCGAACGCCTCCAGGATCGTGCCGCCCCAGAAGACCTCATCGCCGACGTGCGAGAGGCTTTTTCGCCCGGTGAATGGACCGCCGACCCGGACCTGGCCGACACGCTGGAATTGCGGGCGGCACTGTTGGAACTGGCGGACAAAACGGCCCGCATCCTGACGTCGCGTGAATTCCTCAGCCGCACGCTCCCAAAAACGCTCAACAGCGTGATCGAACATCAAAAGGGCGACCTGAACGCCCAGGAGATGCGGTTTGTGGTGCTGAATGCCTACGCGACAGCTCTCGAGGAATCGGCGACCTGGCGCCTGCTCGAGCCGATCCGGTGGCTGCGACGGCTTCTCCGCCCGAAAGGGTTCACGGCGGCCGACCTGCTGCCGTGGCGGGACCTGGAGCCGGTCCCCGGGGCGCCGCGGGGCACCTGGGAGGCGGTCGACGAGGACCCGCAGTTCATCGTCTCCTGTCACCTGCCGGCCGGCTGGGTGCGCGTCCGCCTCAAGATGCACTCGCCCGCACGCGGCCGCATCGAGTTTTACGCCGAACGAAAGGGCGGCTTCTCTCCGGCCGGGCTGGTCGGGCAGTTCGCGGTCGGACACGGCGAGAATGACGAGGAGTTTTTCCTGCGTTTGCCGGTCGCAACGCGGGCCCTTCGCATCGACCCGATCGAAGGCACGGGCATCTTCCGCCTGGATCGGCTCGACGTCATGCCGCGGCCGGCGCTGCTGACCGTCTTCGACGCGCTGCGACGGAAACTGCGACTCCTGCGAGCGTATCGCAACACCGGGCCGGTCCTGTGGCGCGGGCTCAAGTTGCTGCTCACCGGTCGCTGGGGACAGGTCGCGCGGAAATGGGGCCTCGGCCTCGACGACCCGCGGTGTACCCGACACGGCTACTACGAGTCGGAAAAGGCGTACGCGAAGTGGATCGAGAAGCACCGGCTCACCGACGCCGATCGCTCCGAACAGCGGGCGTGGGCCGAGACGTTGCCAAACCCGCCGACGATCTCGCTCCTCATGCCGGTCTATAACACGCCGGAACGCTTTCTGCGACTGGCGATCGAATCGGTGCGGCGGCAAACGTATCCGCACTGGGAACTCTGCATCGCCGACGACGGCTCGGCGCAGCGGCATGTCGGGACGATCCTCGAGGAGTTCGCGGCTCTCGACCCGCGGATCAAGATCGCCGCCGGCGGCCGGCATGGCGGCATCGCGGCGGCGTCCAACGCCGCGCTGTCGATCGCGACCGGCGCCTACATCGGCTTGCTCGACCACGACGACGAGATCGCCGAGCACGCACTCTATCGGATGGCCAAGGAGATCGTCGCCGACCCGGCCGTCGACATGCTCTACAGCGACGAAGATAAGCTTCAGCCGGACGGAAAGCGCGTCATCCCGTTCTTCAAGCCGGACTGGTCGCCGGAATTCTTCCTCGGCTGCATGTACACCTGCCACCTGGGCGTTTACCGCACCGCCCTCGTGCGCGAGATCGGCGGGTTTCGCGGCGAGTTTGACAACGCCCAGGATTACGACCTGGTCCTGCGGCTGATCGAGCGGACCGACCGCATCAAACACGTCCCCGACATTCTCTATCATTGGCGGCTGCTACCGAACTCCACGGCCGCGGGCGTGGCCGCCAAACCCGAAGCACACGCGGCCGGATTGCGGGCCCTCCAGGGGCATCTGGATCGGACCGGCCGGGCGGGGAACGTTCAACTCGGTCCGTCGGCCGGACTGAATCACGTCCGTTTTCAAATCGTCGGCCGGCCGAAGGTCAGCATCATCATCCCGAGCCTCTGTCGGCCCGAAGGCAGGGGAGATTCGCTCGTCGAGCGGTGCGTCGGGAGCGTCTTTCATGGCACGCGCTACAAGTCGTTCGAGGTACTGGTGCTCGACCGCCACACGATGTCGCCGGCCATCGAGAAGACGCTGACCGGCTGGGGTGTACGACGCGTCACTTACGACCTGCCGTTCAACTGGTCGCGCGTGAACAACTTAGGCGCGGCTCGAGCGACCGGCGAACACCTCCTCTTTCTGAACGACGACACCGAGATCATCCACGCCGACTGGCTCGACGCCATGCTCGAATATTCGCAGCAGGGGCCAATCGGCGCCGTTGGCGCGAAGTTGCTCTTCCCCGACGGCGGGTTGCAACACGTCGGCGTCACGGTGCTCG
>DATJGQ010000512.1:0-5573 GCA_035494815.1 Gemmataceae bacterium | reverse complement strand
ATCGATTACATGGACGTCCGCATCGACCGGCTCAAGCACAAGGCGTCGGTCGAGGGGCGCGAACTCACGCTCACGCCGACCGAATTCCGCCTGCTCGAGTCGCTGATCCGCCAGCCGGGCCGGGCGTTCACGCGACTGCAGCTGATCGACGCGGCGATCGGCGGCGGGTCGATCGTGCTGGAGCGGACGATCGACGTGCACGTCAAGTCACTCCGCCGCAAGCTCGGCCGGCCGGATTTGATCCAAACCGTGCAGGGGGTGGGCTACCGCTTCCGGGAAGAGATTGAGGAAAGTCCGGCGCACTAGCCGCCTACGGTCAGCGCGAAACTCGCGCCGGATGTCACTTCGACCTTGCGATCGGCGCCCGCACCCTCATGCGTCCGATAGGCCGGTGGGACCTGACGGAACGCCCGCTCATATTCCTTTTGTTTCGGGACGTCGGCCCGTTTAACCGGCTTGCCTTCGTCATCTGTCTCGACGGAAAATCGCGATAAGTAAAACGTGTATTTCCCGATGACGGCTTCACCGCGAAAACTGCCGTCGGCGTCCAAGGGCAAGGCGCAGGTCTTCGATTTCGGTCCCTCGACGGGCACGAAGACCACGTAAACGCCAGTGACCGGCTTGCCGGCCGCCGTCTTGACAGTCCCGGAGACGGGAACCATTCGCTCGGAGGAGCAACCGGCCAGCGCCACGACGATTGCCGCGACCGCGATCAGGTAGCTACGCAAGGTGATCCCCTCCCTTCGGTCAGCAAGCGTAAAGATGGAAGGGCGAAGGACGCTTCGATTAGTCCTTCGCCCTTCTGCAGTCGGCCGCCTCCTCTACTGCCCGCTGACGGGCTCGCCCTGGTCGCGGGTGTAAAGCATCCAAAGCGTCCTGACGTCCATCGATTCTTGCATGAAGACGACGTGACCGTCGGCGAAGACCATGTTGCAGCCGCCGCTGTGGAAGCTGAACGCCTCATTGTTCGGGCCACAGTCGTGGTAATTCCACGGGCACCACGCGGGCCCCCCGAAGGGACTTTTCACGTTGTTGATCGGGCCGGACGCTCCCGAGGCGCCGTCCGGCTCGCCCCACCGCCAGTGCCGCCGACCCTTGCCGTCGACCGGGTCCAAGTAGGAATTCGGACCTGTGCCCTGACGAAACGACCCTGCCGGGACCGGGGCGAGGCTGCCGTCGTTGAGCATGTTCGGGTTGCGCCCGACGTCCTCATAGGCGAGCACGCAGTTGCTAGTCCCGTCTGTAATCTGCGTGAGCTTGGCGCCGCCTTGCGAAAGGCTGATCTTCGATCCGATGACTGACGACGGCTTCAACTGGAGGGTCTTGGATGGCGAAACGTCGCTCGCGGCGGCGGAGTAGATCTGATAGTAGTCGTCCGGGTACGGGTCGGAAGTGATGGCGGTCGGATACTTGCGGGCGCCGTTGCCGAGGATGCCGTTAGGGGCGTCGAACCCATTCGCCGCCAGGGTGTAGACCTTGTCTTCGACGTACGGCAGGAACGCGTAATCCGAACAGGCATAACGCGAAGTGCTCGGGCTGTTGCCGGGTTCGTAGACGGCCGGATTTCCCCCCTCGTCGGTCGGCGAGTCCCGCAGACCGTTCGACGGGCACAAGTAACTACTAATCACTGAGGCGAAGCCGCCGCCCTGCAGGGCCAGCGCGAGGTTTTCGCCTTCGTTGTGCCGGATCTTCAGGTTGAGCGATCGGTAGACGGCATCTTGCTCCATGAACGGCAAGATCATCGTCATCCCGCTCTGGAAGCACTGCACTTTATAGTTGAGATTCCCCGCTGTGCTGCCCGAAATCGTCGCCGGATTGCCGCTGATCAGGTGTTCGCCACAGCGTGGTAGCATGCCATAGGTGGCTTCATAATTGAGCGTCGCGAGGGCCATCTGCTTGAGGTTGTTCTGGCACTTGTTGCGCGCCGCCGCCTCGCGGACTTTTTGTACCGCGGGCAGCAACAAGCCGATCAAGATCGCGATGATCGCGATCACGACGAGCAGTTCGATGAGCGTGAACCCGATTCGCGAATCGCGTCGCATGATGGATGGCCCTCGGGGATGGACGATCAGTGACCGTGCGAGTCGTCACGCCGCCGAGGATAAACCGGGCGTGTGTAGTTTCGATGTGTCCCGGACAAAGAAGAGGAGAAGAAATGGATCGCGAGGCGTGCGGCGGCAGGGGAGGGCGATTAACGCGAGTCCCGTTTGCTAAAGACGTGCCGTATCGGGCAACGGCTTCATCGCCCCATCGCCATTCACTGATAGGGGATTCGGTCGGATCGCGGCCGCGGTCTCTTCGGGCAGTGTCACCAGCCGTCCCGTCAGCCCGCGCATCCGCTCGACCAACACATAAAACACCGGCACCAGCACCAATGTCACCAGCGTGCTCAGGACGATGCCGCCGATGATCGCCCGGGCCATCGGGGCCCGCGTCTCCGCCCCCGGGCCGATGCCGAGCGCCGCGGGGATCGCGCCCGCGACGGTCGCGATCGACGTCATCAGGATCGGCCGCAACCGAATCGGGCACGCCTTCAGGACCGCCTCTTTGACGCTCATTCCCTCATCGCGGAGTTGATTCGTGTAATCGACGAGGATGATCGAGTTCTTCTTCACCAGCCCCATGAGCAGGATCAGGCCGATCATACTCATCATGTTGAGCGTGTCGCCGGTCAGCCAGAGCGTCGCCAGCGCGCCGGTGACGGCGAACGGCATCGCGAGCAAGACCGTCAGCGGGTGCACGAACGAGTTGAACTGCACGCCGAGGATCATGTAGGCGATGACGATGCCGAGCACCAGCGCGAAGACGAGGCTCTGGATCGTCTCGCGCATTGCCTGGGCGTTGCCGAGTTCGACCAGTTGGAACTCGTCGGCCGGCAGCGTCTTCTCGGCGACCTTGCGGCACCGCTCGATCGCCTCCCCCTGCGAGACGCCGGGGGCTGGGCTTGCGGTGATCTCGATCTTGCGCTGGTGGTTGTAGCGGTTGATCACCGGCAGCGTGCTGATCGTGACGCGCGACGCCACGTCGCTGATCGGCACCAGCCGATTGTCGGCCGCCCGCAGCGTCAGGATGTCGAGGTCCTCCGGCGTCGCCCGCTGCTGTAACCGCAAACGGACACGCACGTCATAGCGGCTTCCCTGGTCGGTGAACTTCCCGACCCGCTGGCCGCCGACGTAGAGGCTCAAACTGTCCGCGAGCCGGCCGACCGGTACGCCGATCGCGGCCAGCTTCTCGCGGTCGGGGATGACGCGGACTTCCGGCATGCCCGGGCGGTAGTCGCTGTCCACGTCCTGGACCGAGCCGCTCTTTCGCATCTCGTCCATGACTTTCTGTGCCATCAGAGGCAGCCGCTTCCAGTCGCCGATGACCGCGAAATCGACCGGGTCGCCGCGCTGGGCGGTGAAACCCTCTGTGGACAGGTCGCGCATGACGACGCGGACATCCGGGAGCTTCTCCAGTTCGAACCGGACCGCCTGCATAACCTGTTGCTGCCGCAGCTTTCGCTGGTCCTGCGGGAGGAGGTGGACGAAGATGTCCGCCTCGTTCATCAGTTGGCCCTGCTCGCCGGCGACGGTCGTCAACATCCCTTCGACGTCGTCGCGGGCGACGAGGATGTTCTCGCAGTCGCGCAAGAGGCGATCCACCTGGTCGATACTCGAACCGACCGGCATCACGATGTGGGCGATGAACCGGCTCTGGTCTTCGCTCGGCGTGAGTTCGCGGCCGAGCACGTCGAAGTACAACATCCCTGCCGCGGCGAGGATGAGCCCGATGCTGACCGCGAGCACGACCGGCCACGCGGCGAGCGACGCCCTCAAGAGCACTGCGTACGCACGGGTGGTCAGGCCGAGCAGCATATCGATCGGGCGAAGCACGAGCGGGCCGAGGACGAACCGGTCGAACAGCCAGTAGCCGACGTTGCCGTAGCACACGACGAGCGCCCCGATCGAAAACTCGGCCGCGCATTCCGCCGTCCACCATGCCGCCTGCACCCATCCGATGGCGAACGGCTCCTGGAACTGATTCAACGGCCAACCCCAGCCGCCCATCCGCGGCACGGCGATCGCGAGCAGTCGCAGCCCCGTGCCAATTAGTACGGCACCGATGCCGCCCGCGATCCCGAGCGGCACGCGAAACGGTCGCGGCCGCGCCGGCACTTTCGCCCGCAGGTTCAGGAAGAACGCGCACAGCATTGGGGTCAGCGTCAACGCACAGACGAGCGATAGGAACACCGCGATGCCGACGGTGACGCCGAACTGGAAGAAGAACTTGCCGATCGTCCCGCTCATGAACGCGACCGGCAAAAAAATCGCCATGATCGAGAGAGTCGCGGCAATGGCGGCGAAGCTGATTTCCTTCGCCCCCTTCAAGGCCGCGTCCCGCCGCGGTTGGCCGTGCTCGCGGTGGCGGTAGATGTTCTCCAGCACCAGGATCGCGTCGTCCACGACCACGCCGACCGACAGTGACAGCCCCAACAGCGTCATCAGGTTGATCGTGAACGGCTCGACGCCGAGCGGCCTCATGCCGTAGTTGATGACGAAGAACGTGCCGACGAGGGATGTCGGAATCGACAGACAGATATTGATCGTCGTGCCGATCGAGCCGAGGAACAGATAACAGACGCCCGCAGTGAGCAGGATGCCGAGGAAGAGCGTCAGCTGCAGTTCGTCCACGTTTTCGCGGACGAAGAGCGAGTAGTCGATCGGCACGTCGAGATTACTACCGGGGGGCAGGAGTTTGCGGAGTCGCGGCAGTTCGGCTTTGACGTTCTCGCAGACGGCGACGAGGTTCCCGCCGATCGCTTTGCGGACGCCTATCGCAACGGCGGGCATCCGGTTGTAGCGGGCGAGGCTCCGCTTGTCCTGCAGGCCGTCCTCGATCACCGCGACGTCGCCGAGGTTGATCTGCTGGCCCTGCCGCTCGGCGATCAGCAGTTTGCGGAACTCGTCGAGCGAATATGCCTCGCCCATCGTCCGCAGGTTGAACTCGACGAAGTTCGACTTGATGTACCCGGCCGGCAACTCGGCGTGCTGCTGCTGCATCGTACGGATGACGTCCTCGGCCGTCAGGTTGTAGCCGCGGAGCCGGTCGGCATCGAGCCAGATGCGGATGTTCCGCGACTGCAAGCCGCCGAACTGTACCCCGCCGACTTCCGGGATCGCCGCGATCTGCTGCTTAAGCTTTTTCTCGGCGAAGTCGCTGAGGATGTTGATCGGCTGCGTGCCCGAGGAGAGCGTCAGCCACATGACCGGCAGGTTGTTCGGGTTGATCTTCGAGATGACCGGCGGGTCGATTTCGAGCGGCAGCTTGCGGCGGGCACCGCTGACGGCGTTCTGCACCTCCTGCATCGCCACGTCGATATTCCGCGACAGTCGGAAATAGACGGTGACGATCGACAGCCCCTGCAGGGACTGCGACATGATGTAATCGACGCCCTCGACGCCAGCGACGGCGTCCTCGACCACGTCGGTGACGTCGCCGTCCATGATGTCGGGGGCGGCGGCCTCGCGGGTGATGGTGATGCTGACGACGGGGAAGTCGATCTCGGGGAACTGGCTGATGCCGAGGTCGCG
>DATJGQ010000511.1:0-5476 GCA_035494815.1 Gemmataceae bacterium | reverse complement strand
GTCGCTGCGGGACATTCGACGCGAAATGCTAGTCACCCAAGTCAACGTCGATGTCCTCCATATTCCTCTGCCCCGTCCCCGTGCCCTGCCCCGGTCCGATGACGCCGACGCCCGCCTGTCCGACCTCGAGGCGATAACTGTACTGCTCGTGCAACTCGCGACCGACACGGGGGTCACGGGTCTTGGCTTCGGACATACGACCGCGCGCGGCCGATCGCTCCGAGCGGCCGTCGAAGATGACCTGACGCCGCACGTCGTCGACGCCGACCCACTCGAGCACGAGCGCATCCACCAACGCCTGCCGGTCGACTGCCCCGCGGTCGCGCGAGCGGCACTCGATCTGGCTCTCTGGGACCTCAAAGGTAAGTCGGCGAATCTACCGCTTTCGCGCTTGCTCGGCGGGGTGCGGGACTCCGTCTCCGTTTACGCCGCCGAGACCGCCTGGCCGTGGATGAGCAGCGATCAGATCCTCAGCATTTACGAGCCCCTCCAGGCGCGAGGCGTGAAGCGGCTCCGCGTTGCCGTCGGCGCGCGCGACCCCGAGCGCGACGCCCATCGGCTGCAATCCGTCCGCGAGCGCGTCGGCCTCGACGATTGGTTCGGCGTGTCGGCGAACCATGCCTATGACGCGGCTACGGCCCTGGCGATGGGCCGATTCCTCGAAGAGGAACTCGACGCGGATTGGTTCGAAGACCCGGTTGGCGTCGGCGACGCCGCGGGCCTGGCGCGTCTGGCCGACAAGCTGGAATTGCCGATCGCCGTGGGCGGTTCGTTCGACAGATCCTCCGATTTCGCCCGCTGGACGGCCGACACGGCCGCCGGCGTGCTGCGGCCCGACGTCATGCGACTGGGCGGACTGACGCCCGCATTGAAGGTAATCGCGCTGGCTGAGTCGTTTGCCCGACCCGTCGTCCCGGTGTTGTTGCCGGAAGTCGGCGTGCATCTGGCGTGCGGCCTGCCGGGCGTGCGGGCGGTCGATTATGTGAGCTGGCTGGAGCCGCTCTGGATGAACCCGCCGACGATCTGCGACGGTCAGATGGCACCCCCGACCGGGGCGGGACTGGGGCTTACGCTCAACCCCGAGGCGGTGGCGAAGTTTCGGCTCGCTTAGGCCGAATGCTCGGCGTCGAGTCGATCCTGTTGGGCCGGGCGCTGACGCGGTTTAAGACGATGGGAATTGGCCCGGACCCTCGTCGCCGCCGCTCGCCGCCGAGCAGAAGGTCGAGCGCCCCGCCGACCGCCGCACAAATGCCGCCGATCAGGCCGGCCCACATGACGTGTTCCATGTTGATCCGCCCGCCGTTCGCCGCGACCGCCTTGTCCGGCGGGGAGTACACGTTGTAGGCGACCGCCCCCGCGATCATAAATGCGACCGCGAAGAATGGTTTCGGCCGCGACTGCTGGCCATATTCCGCATTGCCGATCGGGGCGCCGCAGGAGATGCACTTGCGGTCCGAGGCCGCGACCACGGTATGGCAGTTGAGGCAGCGCATAGTGGGTCCCCAGAGATTGGCTGACGCAACCATAGCACACTTAGAGGCCTGCGAGCGGCAACCCGTCGACTGCGGGCGGCATCCTATTACGGTATAAGCCTGAACACTGCCTCGCCGCGGGTCCCGCCATGTCAAAGTTTCGGCCCGTCAGGCTGCTCTCACGGCGGTGGGCTGGTTGCATTTCGTGGTTCCGTTCCGGACCGGCGGCGAGAGCGGCGGCTCGGAGGCGGTCCTTCAGTGCCGCGGCGAACGTCCGGACGTTTGGCTCCTTCAAGATCGTCGCGTGGTTGCCCGGGATGGGGATCACGTCCAGCCCGTCGCCCGCCAGCGCCGCCCATCCGAGGTCCCGGCCGTACAGTCGGAAGAGCGGGCGCGTCCGGGCGCGGAAGAGAGTGACGTGGCCGGGATAAGGCCGGGGCGTGTACTCCCGGAGCGCCTGGTAATGAGTCGCCATCAGCCGTCGGAAATGCGCCGGCACGCTGGCCCCGGCGAGCGCTTCGGTCGTATCCGCCCGGCCCGAGCCGGGGTCGCGGCGGCTCAGGGAGGCCCGGACCCGCCGACCTGCCTTCCGAAAGGCACCGACAACCGAGGTGAGCCGCTGTCCGCGGCCGGCCCGCCAGATGTCGTCCTCGATCCAGCGGACCGCGTTGGCGCCGAACTCAACGACCCGCGCCGGCGTCCACACCACCGGCTGATAGCGGAGTGGCGGCGGAGTGTGGTCGATGATCCCCAGAAACGCTACCGCTTCTCCTGCGGCGTGTAACTGCTGAGCCATCTCCAGGGCGACACTGCCCCCGAACGAGAACCCGCCCAGGTAATACGGGCCGTGTGGCTGCGCCGCCCGGACGGCGGCCACATACCGCGCCGCCATGTCCTCGACGCGTCCGATGGGCTCCTCGTACCCGTCGGCACCCGCTGCCCGAATGCCAACCAGCGGCTGATCCGGCTCCAGGAAGCGCACCAACGTGGCGAAACTCAGCACTTCCCCTCCCACACCGTGAACGCAGTAGAACACAGGGCCGTCGCCGCGCGGCTGCAGCTCGATCAGAGCCGAGCTGGGAGCCGTAGACTCGGGCCGCCGAAGAATCTCGGCTAGCCCGGCCACCGTCGAGGCATTAAACATGTCTGTCAACGGCACGTTTCGTCCGAACGTCTTCTGGATTTCGGCAAGGATTTCCGCGGCCGCGAGGGAATCGCCCCCGAGGCGAAACAGGTCGTCGTGTGGGCCGACCTGATCGACTTCGAGAACCCGCCGCCAGATCTCGGCGAGCTGGCATTCAACGTCCGTGTGTTCGGCCGGCGGGTAGGCAACAGGTGCGCTCATCGGGCGACCCCCTAAACGGGGCGCCTGCGCGAATTGCAACACTTGCCGATCGGGGCGACGCAGCCCGTAGAACATCAGGCGGGTGGGCAATTGGCAGGCGGGGCGGCGGCAAGGGTCGCTGGCGAGACTTGCCACCACATTTCCGACGGGCGGGGCGTCGAGTGAGTTCCGGATTTCTCTATTACTTTCGCGGCGGAATCGCAGTTATTTTCTAGCGCAATAAGCCGCACCCGCACTGGGCCGCACTGCAACGGACCTCGTGATGGCTGACACATCTCGTTACAGTATAAGCATGAACACTACGTCACCGCGGCGTGCTGCTTCATCCGGCGACCTGTTCGGGTCGTCGGAAGAGGCTCCGATCGCCGCGGGACTATATGCAGATGTGGTCTTCGACAGGCCGCTCGACGCCGCTTATACGTACGCCGTCCCCGACCATCTCCACGACGCCGTGGGCGTCGGCAAACGCGTCGAAGCGCCGTTCGGTCGTGGCGACAAGACCACTATCGGTTATTGCGTCGGCCTCAAAGCGGACGCACCGCGGCGCGAAGTCAAATCCATCCAGCGGGTCTTGGACGACGAAGCACTCCTGACCGACAACCTGCTGCGACTAACGAGGTGGATGGCCGACTATTACCTCTGCGGCTGGGGGCAGGTGCTGCAGGCGGTCCTACCGGCCGGCGTCCGCGACCGGGCGGGCACTCGCAAGGCGGTCGTCATCGAGGCCGTACCCGTGTCCGAGTCGCCCGATCCGCCCCCGAAACTCACGGTCAAGCAGGCGAGCGTGTTGGAGTTCCTCCGTCACGCCGGCGAACCGATCGAGCAGCGGCATCTCATCCGACATACGAAATCCGGTCCGGCGGTGGTCGAGGCACTCGTCGCCAAAGGGCTGGTCCGCAAGGCCGTTCGCCAGGTCGACAGCGGGTCGGGCGAAGAGACCTCTCCCCGCTCCCGGCTCGCCGAGCCGCTCGAACTGAACGCGGATCAACTCGCGGCCTGGGCGCCGATCGAACGAGCAGTCCGCGACGGCGGCTTCAAGTCGTTCCTCCTGCACGGCGTCACCGGCAGCGGCAAGACAGAACTTTACCTGCGGGCGATCGAGGAGGTCGTCCGGCAGGGGAAGGAAGCGATCGTCCTCGTCCCCGAGATAAGTTTGACGCCGCAGACGATCGAGCGATTCCGCGGCCGGTGTGCTTCGGTCGCAGTGTTGCACAGTCATCTCGGCGACGCCGAGCGCGGCGGCCACTGGCGGCGGGTCGCGGCGGGACACGTCCAAGTCGTCGTCGGCGCCCGCAGCGCCGTTTTTGCGCCGACGAAGAAACTCGGCCTCGTCGTCATCGACGAGGAGCACGAGACGACGTTCAAGCAGGAGTCCACGCCGCGCTACCACGCTCGAGACGTGGCGGTGATGCGCGCACGCCTGGAGAACATCCCGATCCTGATGGGCTCCGCGACCCCGGCGCTGGAAAGCTGGCACAACGCTCAAAAAGGCCAATACTCGCTGCTGACGTTACCGCAGCGGGTTGCCGAACGGCCGATGCCACCGGTGCGAATCGTCGATCTGCGGCACGAGGCCCCCGCGCGCGGCCGGCTGTCCGCGATCAGCCCGACGCTCGAGCGGGCGATGCGTCAGGCGCTCGACGCCGAGGGCCAGGTGATCCTGCTCCTCAACCGCCGCGGGTTCTCGACGCACGTCTACTGCGGCGATTGCGGCCACGTTCTGACGTGTAAGCACTGCGACCTGGCCCTGACGTTTCATCGTCAGCGAAACTCGCTGCTATGCCACTACTGCGGCTACGAGGACCCGCCGACGTACGATTGCCCGCAGTGCGGCAAGCGAACGGTCCGCTATCAGGGACTCGGCACGGAGAAGCTGCAGGAAGAGATCGCGGATAAGTTCCCGGACAAAGTGGTGCAGCGAATGGACTCCGACTCGATGGGCCGCCCAGGCAGCCACGCCCGAGTGCTCGACGCCTTCCGCGACGGGCGGATCCACATCCTCTTGGGCACGCAGATGATCGCCAAGGGGCTGGACTTCCCGAACGTGACCCTCGTGGGCGTGATCAACGCGGACGTCGGCCTGCACCTGCCGGACTTTCGCGCGGCCGAGCGGACGTTGCAACTGCTGTCGCAAGTGGCCGGCCGCGCCGGCCGCGGGCCGCGCGGCGGGCAGGTGCTGATTCAGACGTTCACGCCGGACCATCCGTCGATCGCGCTCGCCGCGAGCCACGATTATTGCCAATTCGCCGAGCGCGAACTCACCCAACGGCGATTGCACAGCTACCCGCCGTATCAGCGGCTGGTGCGGATGATCGTGCGAAGTCTCGACCAGGAGTCGGCCGCGGCGTTCGCGGAGACGTTGGCCGGGGCGTTCCGCGAGGCCCTCAACAACGAAGCCCGGCGAGCCGGGAGCGTCAGCGACCGGAGTACCGCCGACACCGCAATTCGTCTCCTCGGGCCCGCGGAGGCGCCGGTCTTTCGGTTGAACGGCTATTATCGCTTCCACTTCCAGTTGCAATCGTCGAGTGCGGCGGCGCTGCACCGAGTCTTGCGCGAGGTGCTCGCCGTCGTCCGCCCGCCGGCGACCGTCGAAACGAGCGTGGACGTGGACCCGTTCAATATGCTCTGATCTGTCACGATTCCGCCCCTTCGGGGCGAA
>DATJGQ010000510.1:0-2156 GCA_035494815.1 Gemmataceae bacterium | reverse complement strand
GATGACCTGGATGTCGAGGAGATCGGGGCAAGCGACGGTATACGCGGCATCGGGGGAAGCGGGGCCGCTGACGGGGCGGGAGGCACGCAAGGCGGCATCGACCCGCGGCCGATTGCTCGCGCATCCCGCCGCGGCCGCTACCAGCAGCACGGCCGCGCCCGTGCGCGCGCGGAAATATCGGTTCAGAGAACCCCCCATTTCTATGATGATCGGCGGCGAGTTTGCGGAACTTGACGGGTTTGCACCGGCGACGTATGGACCAACTCATCGTTAGCGTTTCGGGCGTTCGCGGGGTCATCGGCCAAGGATTGACGCCGGAGGTCGCGGCACGATTCGCCGCGGCTCTCGGGACGTATGCCGAGGGCGGCCCCATCGTACTCGGCCGCGACAGCCGGCCGAGCGGGCGAATGCTCCGGCACGCCGCGCTCGCCGGCCTCGAGAGCGTCGGCTGCCGGGTCGTCGACATCGGTATCGTCCCAACACCGACGGTCGGCGTAGCGGTGCGGTCGGCCGGAGCTGCCGGCGGGTTGCAGATTACTGCCAGTCACAACCCGGCCCCGTGGAACGGGCTGAAACTATTCGGCTCCGACGGGGCGGTACTCCCCGCCGCCGAGGGGGAGAAGGTCCGCAAGCTCTATGAATCGGGCGCGATCCGCGGCGCGGCCTGGGACGCGCTCGGCTCCGCCACTCCGGGCACGACCGCGGCCGACGATCACTGTCGCGCGGTGTTGGCGCAAGTCGAAGTTGAACGGATTCGTAGCCGGTCGATCGGCGTTTTTCTCGACGCCAACGGCGGCGCCGGCGGCCCGCTGGGCCAAGGGCTCTTGCAGGCGCTCGGCTGTCGGCTCACCGCCCACGCTTGCGAACCCGACGGCCATTTCCGCCACGAAGCCGAACCCGTCCCCGCCCATCTCGGCGACGTCGCGCGACTGGTGCGCGAATCGGGCGGCGCGTTCGGATGTGTCCTCGACCCGGACGCCGACCGGCTGGCCCTGATCGACGAGACCGGCCGATGCCTGAGCGAGGAGTTGACACTCGCGCTATGCGTGCAGTTTCGCCTGAGCCGGCAGCGGGGCCCGGTGGTGGTGAACATGTCCACGTCGCGGGTGGTCGCCGACATCGCCAAACAATTTGGGGTGCCGTTTCACCGGTCCGCTGTCGGCGAGGCGAACGTCGTCGCGAAGATGCGCGAGGTCGGCGCGATGATCGGCGGCGAGGGCAACGGCGGCGTGATCGACCCGCGCGTCGGATGGGTGCGCGACCCGTTCCTGGCAATGGCCCTGTTGCTCAACCTGATCGCCGAAACGGGGAAGACACTCGGTCAGTTGGCAGACGTGCTGCCGCAATATCACATCATCAAGGAGAAGTACACGGTCGCGCGCGAGAAGCTGCCCGCGGCGTTGGCCGCTTTGGCCGCCCGCTGGCCGGACGCGGCGGCCGATCGTACGGACGGTCTTCGGTTAGATTGGGCCGAGCGTTGGGTACACGTTCGTGGCAGCAACACCGAGCCGATCGTGCGGGTGATTGTCGAAGCGCCGAGTGCGGACGACGCGGCGGGGTTGTGTCGAGAGGCGGGGGCGGTCGTGGGAGGTATCTAGGGTGACCGAGGGATGAGGGCAGGGCGGGGAGACCCCGCCCCCAACAAGCGATGATCGCGTAGGGGCGGGGTCTCCCCGCCCTGCCCTCATCCTGCGGTCAGCTGACGTGATCTCGACTGTGCTTACCCGTGGGACGCCGCCTGTGGGTGCAACCGATCCAACTCCCACCGACGAGGATTCTCCTCCACATATTCACGCAGCTGGTCGAGGGAACGATCGTTGCGAATAATGTGGTCGTGGTAGCTCCGCTGCCAGACGCGCACGCCGGGTGTTCCGCGGAGAAGGTTGATCCGCTTCGTGCTTTGGTATTTGAAATATGCTACGACCTCTCCGAGGTGTGGTCGTGGGCTCTTGTCGTCTGCAATCAACAAGATGCCGTGCATGTGGTTCGGCATAACTACCCATGCGTCCAACTCGTCGGTCGCGAATCGGCCCGCCAGTCGATTCAATTCCTCCACAACGACCAAACCGAAGCTTGACAACTTCATCTGTCCGCCGGACACGGAACCGAACAAGCATCTCCGGTCTAGTGCGCAGATCGTGACAAAATGGGCGCCC
>DATJGQ010000509.1:0-18302 GCA_035494815.1 Gemmataceae bacterium | reverse complement strand
GGCCGATCAGAATCGCGATGATGGCGATGACGACCAAGAGTTCGATCAAGGTAAACGCGGACCGGCGGCGGGACATAATCCCTCCACAAGAACGATGCGAGTCCCGGTGCGGCGCGCACCGCGGACCGGTTAGCGCCGGCGCTCGGCCCACAACGGGCCGGAGACCGGAAAACGACCTGCGGCAGCGCCGGCGGAAGCGCCACAGGTTCGGGGGACGCTGGTTGAAACGCGGCCGGAGTCGGAGAGAAGACCCGGCGGGAGAGATCATCAGGGCGCAATACGAGCCGCGAACATTATGAGTCCGCGTGGGAAAACCCAAGCAGGTTTGGGGCGAGACGGGCCGAAATGGTGCCGACGCGGACCGATCGCGTGACGAGAGTGATCATGTTCCGCCGCGACGCGAGTCTTCGAGCGGAGCGTGGTGCGCCGCATCTCCCTGAGAGCCTTACGCCGCTCTCAAATTCGCAGCCGAACCCCGACGCAACCATGGCTATCCTATCTCTGGACGGTTGCACCCAGGGACCCGGCCATGAGTACATTACAGCGCCTGACGGAGCGGAGCTTGGTCAAGCCACCCCGCTGGCTTCCGGCCAACGTCCAGTACGAGACGATCATGGGCTCGGTCGCCTACGGCGTCTCGGCCGACAGCAGCGATGTCGACGTGTACGGGTGGGGCATCCCGCCGAAGGACGATGTCTTTCCGCACCTCCGCGGAGAGGTGCCGGGATTCGGCCGGCCGCACAAGCGGTTTCAACAGTTCCAGGAGCATCACGTCCGCGATCCTGACCCGCTGGGCGGTCGCGGCCGGACGTACGACCTGACCATATTTGGAATCGTCAAGCTATTCGCGCTCGCGATGGAAAGTAACCCGAACGTCTTGGACAGCCTGTTCACCCCGACCACTTGCGTACTGCACAGCACCCGCGTCGGGAATCTCGTCCGGGAGAACCGGCGGCTGTTTTTGCACAAGGGAGCGTGGCCGAAGTTCAAGGGGTACGCTTACAGCCAGCTCCACAAGCTCGCGATCAAGCAGCCGCAGGGAAAACGGGCCGAGTTGGTGGCCGCCCACGGGTACGACACCAAGTTCGCGTACCACGTCGTCCGGCTGCTGGGCGAGGTCGAACAAATCCTGCTCGAAGGCGACATTGACCTACAGCGGGACAACGATCGGTTAAAGGCCATCCGCAGGGGGGAGTGGAGTGAGGCCCGGTTGCGGCAGTGGGCTGCTGACTAGGAGTCCGACTTGGAGCGGGCATACTGTGCCAGCGCGCTGCCGGCGATGCCGGACGAGGCAAGGTTGAAGGCGCTCTTGCTCAACTGCCTCGAAGAGCATTACGGCAGCCTGGCCGGTACGGTGATCCAGCCGGATCGGGCGATCGCCGCGCTCAAGGCAGTGCAGGCCGAATTGGACCGGGTGCAAGACCTTCTATGACCGAAGCGATCCCCACAGCGGCCGTCGATCGGCTCCATGCTGAGGCGGCCCGACACCCCTACCCACTGGTGTTCGCCACAGTGAGCGGCGCGCACCTTTATGGGTTCCCGTCCCCCGACTCGGACTTCGATCTCCGCGGCGTCCACGTCCTGCCGGCGCGTGAGGTGGTCGGCCTTTACCCCGGTCGAGATAGGGTCGAACTGGCAACGAAGGACGACGAGTTGGAGCTGGACCTGGTTACTCACGACCTGCGGAAATTCTGCGGCCTGCTCCTCAAGAAGAACGGGTACGTGCTCGAGCAGCTCTACTCCGCGCTGATCATCCTCACGACACCCGAGCACGAGGAGTTAAAGGCGGGCGCCCGGGGGTGTGTGACCCGGAACCACAGCCACCACTATCTGGGGTTCGCCGAGACCCAATGGCGGCTGTTCGAGAAAGAACGGCCACGGCGGGTGAAGCCGCTCTTGTACACCTATCGGGTGCTGCTGACCGGAATCCATCTGATGCGCACGGGCGAGGTCGAGGCGAACTTGGTCCGGCTGAACGCGGACGCCAAGTTGCGTCACGTCGACGACCTGATCGCCCTCAAGCTCGCCGGACCCGAACAGTCGGCCGTGGGCGACGACGACATGGCGTTCCACCGCGGGGAGTACGAGCGGTTGCGGTCCGAGTTGGAGGCGGCCCACCGGGCTAGCCGTCTTGCCGAGCTCCCCACGGCGGGTCCGGCCCTAAATGACCTACTGATCCGTCTCCGGATCGCAGGCTGAAGCAGCGCTTCATTCTGAACGCCTTGAATTCGTTGATTTCGTTCAGATTCGTTCAGATTCGTTCTGTGCGTTCAAATTCGTTCGCCGGACCCCACCCTCCAGATACGCAAAACGAAAAACGAATCCGCTTAAAACGTCGGAATCTGAATCCGCTCGCCGCCCTTGAGCGCAGATTGATGTGCGCAAATCCCGACCATCGTCCAGTTGACGCTCGTCGCCGCGTCGGGCATCGGCGGCTGCTTGCCGAGGCAGGCCATCAGGAAGTTGTGGGCCAGATGCGGGTGGCTGCCGCCGTGGCCGCCGCCCTGGATGAAGCTTAGGTGCTCGGCGTCTTGGATCGCGGCCGGCTTCGTGAACTTGCGGATTGGCTCGGGCAGCCGGCTCGCGTAGTCGGGCACCTTCACCCGCTGCGGAATCTCCGGCTCCGGCTTGCCGCGGGTGTGGATGACCGGGTCCTCGTTCTCGACCTGCTGCCACTCGAAACTCTTCTTGTCGCCGGTCGCGTCGAAGCTCTCGCGGTACTGGCGGGCCGTGTTGAAGAGGCTCCGCGTCACTTCGGCACAGACGTCTGAGTCCTTGATCTTGAAGGTCGCCGTCTCGATCGCGAACGGGCTGCCGTACTTCGGGATCAGTTTCTCGTCGATGCGGCCGGAGCCGTGGCAGACGACGCTCTCGGCGTGCTTGCCCAACAGAGCCAAGCACGGGCTGACGCAGTGCGTCGCGTAGTGCATCGGCGGGAAGCCTTCCCAGTAGCCGGGCCATCCTTCCATGTCCTGCTGGTGACTGCCGCGGAGAAACTGGATGCGGCCGAGTTCGCCTTTGTCGTAGAGTTCCTTGACGAAGAGGTATTCGCGGCTGTAGACGACCGTCTCCATCATCATGTAGACCTTGCCGCTTTTTCGTTGGCCCTCGACGATCTGTTTGCACTCGTCGATCGTCGTAGCAGCAGGGACCGTGCTGGCGACGTGCTTGCCGGCCTTGAGCGCCGCGATCGACTGCGGGGCGTGGTCGCCGATCGGACTGTTGATGTGGACCGCGTCGATATTCGGGTCCTTGAGCAGTTGGTCGTAGTCGGTGTAGCGGGTTTTGATGCCATAACGGTCGCCGCAGGCGTCGAGTTCTTTCTTGTTGCGGCGGCAGATGGCGGCTATCTCGGCATTGGGATGGGCCTGGTAGATCGGTATGAACTCGGCGCCGAAGCCCAGCCCGATAATCGCGACGCGGACCTTGTCAGCCATGGGACGCTCCAGTTGCGGGGTCACGAGAAATCGGCCAGCAAGGTATCATAATGACCGGCCGATGCAACTGGCTTACACTGGAGCGAGAGGTGTGACATGACGGACCGCCGTGAGTTCTTGCTCCAGTCGCTGAGTGTGGGCGTGGCCGCCGGCATCATCCCGCGGTCGGCCTTGGCGGCGCCGACGCCGGCCGATGCGAGCGATCGTTTCTTCGCCGGGCCGATCCCGCGGTTCGAGATCACGCTCGACGAGGCGGACCTCAAAGCGCTGCGGCAGAAGGAGCGGCAGTACGTCCGGGCGAGCGTTACCGATGACGAAAAGACGTACAACGGCGTCGGCGTGCATCTCAAAGGCGCGGCCGGCAGTTTCCGGCGGTTCGACGACAAGCCGGCGCTCACACTCAACTTCGACAAGTTCGCCGCGGGCCAGCGGTATCACGGCATCGACAAGATGCACCTGAACAACTCGGTGCAGGACGGGACGTACCTGACGGAAATCATTTGCGGCGGGATGTTCCTGGCGGCCGGCGTCCCCGCGGCTCGCGGCACGCACGCCCTGGTCGAACTACAGGGTCGCAAACGCGGGCTGTATGTCCTCAAGGAGGGCTTCGACAAGACGTTCCTCAAGCGGCATTACAAGAACACGAGCGGCAATCTGTACGACGGCGGTTTCGTCGCGGACATCGACCGGCCGGTGCGGAAATCGACCAGCGGCGGGCCGGCCGCTGTGCAGCCTGAACTCAAGATCGTCGCCGACGCCTGCCGCGAGCCGGACCTCGCCAAACGGGCCGAGAAGCTCGAAAAACTGGTCGATGTCGATCGCTTCCTGACGCTCGTCGCACTCGAGGTGATGACCTGGCACTGGGACGGATACGCGATGCACGCGAACAACTACCGCGTCTATCACGACCCCGACTCGGGCAAGATCACGATCTTCCCGCACGGCATGGACCAGATGTTCGGCAACACGGGCGGGACGATCGACCCGCCGGCGGGCGGCCTGATCGCCCGGCGGATGTTCCAGATGCCCGAGTATCGCGACCGCTACTACGCCCGGCTGACCGAGATGAGGCGGACAGTCTTCGTGCCGGACCGGCTCGACGAGCGCGTGGACGAACTGGTCACGCGGTTGAAGACGGCGCTGGAGCCGAGCGACGCGAATCTCTCCGGGAGCGTCGAGGCGGGCGCTAAACACCTCAAGGCGAGGATGCGACGGCGGGCGGAATCAATCGATAAACAGTTGGCGGCGCGGGCGAAGTCGTAATGGACCTCACCGACGCCCGTTCGATCTTCAGCCCGGCCACCGGCTTCATCCGCCGCGGCGGGTTCGACTGGACGTGCAACCCGTACGTCGGCTGCACATACGGATGCACTTACTGTTATGCGATGTTCCTGCCGCAGAACCGCCGGCCGAAAGAGGAGTGGGGCCGATGGGTGACGGCCAAGCGGAACGCCGTCGCGCTCGCCGAGAAGCAGGCGCCCAAGCTCGCAGGGCAGGCCCTGTACCTCTCCAGTGTCACTGACCCGTATCTGCCCGCGGAGCGCAGTCTTTTTCTGACCCGCGGCATCCTCGAAGCGCTCGTTCCGCATCAGCCGCGGCTGTTGGTGCAAACGCGCGGGCCGCTGGTCGTGCGTGACATCGACGTGCTGCGGCGGTTCGACCACGTCCGCGTCAACCTGTCGGTCCCCACGGACAGTGAGCGAGTCCGGCGGACCTTCGAGCCGAAGGCACCGCCGTTGGAGCGCCGGTGGCAGGCCGTCGCCGAGCTTCGCGCGGCGGGCATTGCCGTCGGCCTCTGCCTGACGCCGCTCTTACCACTCGAAGATGCGCACGCGTTTGCGCGGCGCATCGCCGCGTTTCGGCCCGACGTTCTGGTCGCGCAGGACTTCCACGACAGCCACGGCGCGTTCGGCGCGGACACAGGCGCTGCGGCCCGCGCTCTCCTCGCGGAAATCGGGTGGTCGTGTGACGATTATGGAGCCTTCAAGCAGCTGCTTCGGCGCCAGCTGCCGACCCTCGAAGGCGAGGCCGGTTTCTTCCCGCCCTGAATCCGCGGTTCCGCTTGTAACGGATGTAGCGAATCTGCGGCCTGTGAGGCCGAGAGCTGGCGCATTCTGCGCGGGTAACCCCTTCTTCCAGCTGGCGGATTATGGCTTAACATCAGGATCGGATTCAGGAGAATCCGCGACGGATATCATTTCGGGAGGGACTCCGCCACGCTCATCTTGCTTGCGGAGTCAACATGGTAGCGACAGTGGTAGCGCCCCGTCTGACGGCGGCGCAAGTCATCCTCATGGCCGCGGACGACCTCATGACCGGCGGCTCACGCGAATTCACGGAATGGGAATTGACGGTCGCCAGCTGGAACCGCGACAAAGCGCGTTTCGGGTTACGCGGCTACGACCAGGCGTACCCGGACCACAAGCGGGTCATGATGGAAATCATGGGCAAGAAGCCGCAGAACCCGGTGACGCTCGGGCTCATGGAAAAGGTCCGGCCGAACACGTATCGGCTGACGGCGCTTGGGCAGGCGGAAGCCGCACGGCTCCGGAGCGGCGGGACCGCGCGGGCGGCCATGTCCAACGCGAAGACCGATCTGTACCGGACAGCGGCCAATCTCGTTCACCACCCGGCGTTCGTGGCGTGGAAGAACGACCCGGATAAGCCGAACAAATGGCCCGACGTCATCCCGTTCCTATCGCTCGGCGGCGACCCGCAGAACGACCCGGCCGGGTGCCTGGCGGCGCTGCGGCGGTCGGTGCGGGCCGGCATCGACTGGTGCATGACCCACGACGTCGTTTATCTCACGCCGACGGTGCGCTCGGCGGGTGAGCCGATTCACGTTCGAGAGATGCACGAATTGATCAATTTCCTGGAAGTGCTGCAAATGCGCTTCGAGAGACAGCTCGCGACGCGTCGGGCGTAAGTCGTCGCGCTTCGCTGCGCGTCGCGGCTAAACATTATCGCGACGCGCAGCACACTCCGTTACGCTGCATCGGCGAATCGCGCCCGTGACGCCCGCGCGTATTCCGGCTCGCGTTCGATGCCGATCCATCGCCGGCCGAGCCGCTCCGCCACCGCCCCGGTCGTGTTGCTGCCGGCGAACGGGTCGAGCACGAGGTCGCCCTCCTCGGTCAAAAACTGCACGAAAAACTCGACCAAGTTTTCCGGCATGCGGGCGGGATGACCAACGAGCCGCTGCGCGCGGCAGGCCCGCTGGTAGCGGCCGTTGCTGCCCGTGTTCGAGATGGACAACACAGCCTCGGGCGGCTCCTCGACGTTCGCCGCGGGTGGGACGAGCACGTTCGGCGGGATCGCGCCGCCGTTGTTTGACAGGAACGATTCGTGCCCGACTTGATGCCCTGAAGGGCGGTTGCCGCCGTTGTAGGTGCCACGGGCGAGCAATCGTTTCATACTGTCGCTGTAGGCAGTCAGCACCCGGCGGTTGTCGGCCTTCGGGTGCGGCGTCGGCGACATCCACCAGACGCGCGTGAACGAGTCCTTGACGCGCACCCGCCGGACCGTGACCCACTCCGCGGGCGTCGGCAACCTTGCCGGGTTGTAGCAGATGAACTCCTGGCAGAGATGCATCGCGGCGGCCTCCTGAAACGCGAGCAGCGACTTGATGCCCGCGGTCGAGACGGTCGGCCGGCCGGTCTCCCAGCCGTTACCGAGTTCGATGACGATTGAGCCGGTCGGCGTGAGTAAATCGGTGAGCGGCCGGGCGAACCCCGCGAGCCATTGCGTGTATGCCTCGCCGCGGAGGTTGCCGTAGCGCTTCTCGCGGCAGAGCGGGAAGGGGGGCGACGTGAAGACGAGCTGCACTTCGCCCTGCCGTCGTCGGAATGCGGCGGAGTTGAGTAGTTCCGCCGAATCGCCCACATAAAGCCGGCCGGAGGCGGTGGCGTACTCGGTCCGCGGTCGAGTTGGCGCGGGCGGGGCTGGCATCCGGGACGGCCTCCTTGCCGAACCGTGGCGTGCAATGGCACCGGGTGGGAGTATCGCGGCGGGCGGCGAGCCTGTCAACGCGACCTGACCGCAACCGCTGCCCGCAGCACTCGCACAAGCCGACCGGAGAGCGCTTCGAACCGCCGGCGCGGGGCGGCGCGGCGCCGTTCGGCCAGCGTCCGGCCCAGGCGGGTCATCGGCCGCTCCAGCAGGTAGTGGCTGGCAGCGGCGCAGGCCAGCAGGGCAAACGCGTTCCAGGGCCAATCCTGGAGCCAGCCCAGGCCGGCGACGCGGTTACCGGGGTAGCAGACGAAGAAGAGCTGCTGCCAGAGGTAAAGGCTGTAGCTCATGCGGCCGATCCAGGCCAGCGGCGCCCACTCCAGCAATCGACCCAGCGGCCCGTACGGGCGGACGACCGTCCCGAGCAGCGCCCAGGGCAGCAGCGCCGCCAGTGCCAGCCCCGGCACCGGCTGGCCGGCGGCCTTGGCGAGGAGCAGCGCCAGCCCGGCGAGGCCGGCGGCCCGGGCCCACCGGCCGCCCAGGCGCTGCGGGAACCGGTCGGCCAGCAGCGCCGCCGCACATCCCAGCAGCAGCTCGTCGATGCGGCAGTCGGTCCGGAAATACTGCCCCGGCCAGCCGGGCACGCCGCTGAGCAGGTTCCAGCGCGCATCGGCGAATCGCCAGGCGACGACGGTCACGGCCAGGCCGAGCACAGCCGCCGTGCAGCGCCGAGGCCCGGCCAGCACCAACAGGGCCGGGAACGCCAGGTAGAAGTGTTCCTCGACGGCCAGCGACCAGAAGTGGGTGGTGTGCCAGCCGCCGGCGACGTAGTTGCGGTAGAACAGCAGACAGGCCCCGAGGTCCTGACCGGTGACGGCCAGTACGCCGGCCGCGGTCAGGGCCGTCAGCACCGCCAGGTAGGCCACGGCGGGCGGCAGGATGCGAGCCGCCCGGCGAATGTAGAAGTCGGCCAGATCGATGTGCCCGTGCCGGCGGCGCTCGGCCAGCAGCCTGTTGCAGATTAACAGGCCGCTCAGCCCGAAGAAGAGCGACACCCCGACCGGCCCCAGTCCTTTCACGCCGGGCGACGGGAACTGCGGCTGGTGGCAGACGATGACGAGAAGGATGGCGACCGCCCGCCAGCCGTCGAGGCTAGGCAGGTGGCCGGTCAGCCGGCCCGTGGAAGGCTGGTTCATGCCGCCGGCCTCACGGGTTGGACGGCCGGCCGCCGGCCTCGACACAGCCGCTCATAGAACGCCTCGAAGCGCTCGCGCATGGCGTCGCGGCTGAAGTGAACAGTGACGTGCCGCCGGGCGGTTTCCGCCCGGCGCGACACCTCGACCGGATGGCGGATCAACCGCGTCAGCCCGGCGGCCAACGCGGCATCGTCCCCCGGGGGCACGAGTAGTCCGAGATCTCCGCCGCAGAGCAGCTGTGCGTTCGCGCCAACGTCCGTCGCGACGACCGGTCGGCCGGCGGCCATGTACTCCAGCAGCGCGTTCGACATGCCCTCGGCGCGTGAGGGCAGCACGGCCACGTCCACACCCGCCAGAAACGCCGGGACGTCCGACACGGGACCGATCAGTTCGAACCGCTCGCGGAGAGACAGTTCGGCGATCAGCCGCTCCAGGTCGGGCCGTTGCTCGCCCTGGCCGGCCACGCGAAAGCGGGCCCGCGGGTGTTCGCGCACCACTCGCGCCGCGGCGCGCACGAGCACGTCGATGCCTTTGACCGGCCGCAAGTTGGCGACCGCCCCGATCACGAATTCCGGCCCGGGGCGCGGGAACGCCAATGCCGTGAACCGGTCGAGGTCGACGCCGTTCTCGAGGACCGCGACTTTGCGGGCGTCGCCGCCTTCCGCGTCGATCAGTGCCCGGCGGGCCGGCTCGCAATTGGTGAGTGTCACGTCCGCCAACCCCGCCATGAGGCGGCCGAGCCACCGGTGTTTCGGCGTCAGCCAGTGGCCGAGGTTGTTTCGGACGCGGACGACCCGCCGGATGCCCGAGGCACGGGCGAGGGGCACGCCGAAATAGGTGCTGTCGAGGAAATACACCTGGAGTACGTCCGTGCCGTGGCTCCGCCAGAACCGGCGGAGTCGCGCGGCGGCGGCCAGTGCGTGCGGCCGATGCAGGGAGCGGACGCCGAGCCGCAGCACCGGGCAATCGGCCGGTTCCAGTGAACGGCTCTCGTCGTCTTCGCCGTCGAGGAGAACCAGCGCCGGCTCGACCCGCGTGCGGTCCAATACGCGGATGAGCGCGAGCAGCTGCGTTTCCGTCCCGCCGCGGGTCAGGCGGTCGATCAGGAAGCAGACTCGGACGGGGTGGCGTTTGGCGGTCGTCATTATTCTGAAGCCGCTATGCGGCGGCCAGAGTCCTTGCGGGGAGCAGTTTATGCCACACTCTCCTCGAAGACTCGAGCCCCTGCGTCTCGGCGTTTGCGAGACAACTCCGCGAAAAGATCGAGATAGGCCTCCGCCTGTGCGGCAAACGTGAATCGACCGGTCATGAGCGCCCGGCCGGCGCGGCCCATGCGGCGGCGCAGACCCGCGTCCCCCAGCAAGCGCAACAGCCGATTCGCCAACGCCGGCGCGTCTCCCGCCGCGACGAGGTGTCCCGTTTGTCCGTCGAGGACCGCCTCCGGCGTTCCACTCACCGCCGTGGCGACCACCGGCACGCCGGCCGCGCTCGCTTCCAGAACGACATTCGGGAGACCCTCGTTATAAGACGGCAAAACGAACACGTCGGCGTGCGGCATCAGCTGATCGAGGTCGGCGCGGAAGCCGGCGAACGCCATCTTGTCTGCCAGCCCTGCGGCGGCGGCCTGCTTCGGCAATTCGTCGCGGAGGACGCCGTCGCCGAAGACGACGAACCGCGCGCCCGGATCGACCGTGCACGCGACGGCGGCCGCCCGGATCAAGACGTCGAACCCTTTATCCGGACTGAGCCGGCCGGCCGAGACGACAATCCGTTCGCCCGGCGTGGGGACGAGCGCCTCCAGATCCGCCCGGCCTCCGGGGCAGGGCTGCGTGAACGCGTCGAGCCGCGCCGAGTTCCGAATGACTCGCAGCTTCCGCTCCGGCACCCCGGCCGCACGCACCTGATCGGCCTGCCCTTCCGACACGGCGACCACGCGGTCGAACCGCTTGAGGAGAAACCGGTCCAGCCGGTCGTACATGCGGACCTTAAAGTCCTCGCCGGTCCAGGCCCGGGACACGGCCACGACTCGCACGCCGACGGTGCGGCACACGGGCCTGCCGACTAGGTTCGCCTTATACGTGTGGCAGAGCACGACGTCGGGCTGGATGTCGCGCAGGTGGGAACTCAGTTCTCGGGCGGCCGCCAGGAGTCGCGGCGTGTCGTAAGTCAGGCAAATCGCGGTGTATCCGCGGCGCCGCGCCTCGGCCAGAAATGGCTCACACCGGCCGTCCTCGGCGAACGAGATGAAGGTGACTTCGTGTCCCGGCGGCAGGGCGTCGGCCATGCCGAGCATTTGGCGTTCCGGCCCGCCGTAGAAGATCGACGAGGTGAGATGGACCAGGCGCATGCGGCCTCCTTCCTTGGAGCGAAGCGCGGTGCGGCAGGGACCGGGAGTTTAGTGCATCGGGGCTCGGGTTGTCGAGGGGAAATGGGAGGTCATGCGAAAAAATCGGCTACCCGACGGGAGAAACCGGGCAGGACGTCTTCGCCGGTGAGCGTGGCCTCTTCATGGAGCAGCTGCCCGCCGGACGGCGAACGGTACACGCGGACGGAGCGATCTTCGGAATCGATCACCCAAACCATGCGGACGTCGCGGGCGAAATACTCTCGCACCTTATCGCGGACCTTTCCGGGTCGGTTGCCGGGCGACAGTATTTCCACGCACAAGTCCGGCGCCGTCTCCGGATATCCGCGGCCGTTGATCGAGCGGCAGCCGCTGGGCGCTCCAGTAGGCGACGTCCGGTCCGCGGACCGTATCCGGGCCCCGCTCCGTTACGACGCCGCTTTCGACGGTGACGCGGCCGAGGTTGTTCGCGTGGACGAACTCGCGGAGGATCGCGTAGACCTGTCCCTGAATGAGACCGTGATCGAAGCCCGGGACGCACATCGTCACGACCTCCCCGCGCACCAACTCCTGCTTCAGCCCGTCGGGGTGGCCGGGCAACGTGAGAAACTGTTCCGCGGTGATGAGCTGTTGGGCAGCGGTCGCCATCGGCTTCTCCGCTTTGGTCGGACACCCCCATCATATCACGCCTTCTCAACGTTCACCCATTTGCCGCCCTGGGCCGACGACAACACCGCGTCGCAAACGTACTGCGTCCGCAGGGCGTCGCGAAAGTCCGGCATCGCGGGCTGACCGGTCTCGACGCCTTTCAGGAAGTCGGCGACCTGGTGAACGAAACTGTGTTCGTAGCCGATCTGCAGGCCGGGCACCCACCAGTGACCCATATACGGGTGTTCGCCGTCGGTGACGTGGATCGACCGCCAGCCGCGGGTCGGGCCGTCGTCGCGGTGGTCGAAGTACTGTAAGCGGTGCAGGTCGTGCAGGTCCCAGAAGATCGACGCGTGCTCGCCGTTGATCTCGAAGGTATAGAGCGCCTTGTGCCCCCGGGCGTAGCGGGTCGATTCGAACGTCGCCAGCGAGCCGTTGTCGAAGCGGGCGAGGAACGCGCACGCGTCGTCGATGCCGACTTTCTCCTTTTTGCCGGTCAGTGTGTGCGGCCGTTCCTTCACGAACGTCTCCGTCATCGCCGACACGGATTTTACGTCGCCGTTGAGCCAGATCGCCGTGTCGATGCAATGGGCGAGCAGGTCGCCGGTAACGCCGCTGCCGGCCGCGGCGACGTCGAGTCGCCAGAGACCCGTCCCGCCCTGTGGCAATTCGGGATTGATCGTCCAGTCCTGCAGGAACTTCGCGCGGTAGTGGAAGATCTTGCCGAGCTTGCCTTCGTCGATGAGTTGCTTGGCGAAGGTGACGGCCGGCACACGGCGGTAGTTGTACCAGACCATGTTCGGCACTTTGGCCTTCTGGACCGCCTCGACCATCTTCTTGCCTTCGGGGCCGTTCATCGACAGCGGCTTTTCGCAGAGGATCATCTTGCCGGCGGCCGCTGCCGCCGTGGCGATCTCGGCGTGCGTGTTGTTCGGCGTGCAGATGTCGATCGCGTCGATATCCTTGCGGTCGATCAGTTTCCGCCAGTCGGACTCGACCGATTCATAGCCCCACTTGTCGGCGAACGCCTTGACCTTGGCGGCGTCGCGGGCGCACGCCGCTTTCAGGACCGGTCGATACGCGAGGTCGAAGAAGTTGTTGACCTTCCGATAACCGTTCGAGTGCGCCCGGCCCATGAAGCCGTAGCCGATCATGCCGATGTTGAGGGGTTTCATGTGGTCCTCGTGATGCGCCGCTTGCGGCTATGCGCGCGAGCGCTAAGCCGCAGGCGGTGTGGATCCGTCATTTGCTCGCGAAGTAGTCGTAGATTTCCTTCGCGACCTTCGCGCACAGCACGTCGCCCGCGTTGTCCGGCGCCCACCGCTGGTCCTTGTTCTCGTCGGTCAGCACGCACGCCGCGATCGGCTGCCGGTCGGGCGACTTGGCGTCGCCGCCCGGTTTCGGCACGTAGATGATTCCGGCACAGGTCTTCGACGCGTTCACTGACCCGGTCTTGAACGCCACCGGCGTGCCCGGCGGCAGGAAGCGCGGGAACTTGTTCTTGTCGTCGCACTTCTTCATCGTCGCGAGCATCTCCTGACACGCCTCGGGGCTCGCCAGCTTGCCGTGGTGCAACAGCGTCAGGAGCGAGACCATCTCGTTCGCCGTCGTCGAGCCGAGGCCGTACTTCCGGCCCCGTTCCTGGTCGAGCCGGGTGTCCGCCCGGAATACCTTGGCGTTGATCTTCGTGTTCGGCAGGCCGAGCGCTTCCATTCGGGCGTTGGTGCTGCGGAGGCCGATCTGGTCGAGGACGAGGTTGGTCGCCGTGTTGTCGCTGTAGACCATCATCAACCGGACGGCGTCGCGGAGCGGGAGCGTCACCCCGGGGCTGAAGTGGTCGGTGAGGATGCCACTGCCCGGCACCATGTCCGCCTTGGCGAGGGTGATCATGTCCGTCGGCCGGACCTTGCCCTCCTTGTACTGGTAGTACGTCTCGATCATCACCGGGAACTTGATCAGGCTCGCCGTCGGCATCGGCTCGTCGGCCTGAAGGGCGTACGACTCGCCGGTGGCGAGATTCTTGACGGCGATCGCGACCTTACCCTCGTGCGCCTTGATCAGCGGCGCGAGCCGGCCTTCGAGTGAAGAAGTTTCACCACAAAGGCACAAAGGACACAAAGAACTAAAGGCAACAACGACGAACAGACATTTCTTCATTTCAAAGTTCCCGCCTTCTTTGTGCTCTTAGTGCTCTTAGTGGTTAATTCTCCGTCCAACCGTGCGCGTCGCGCACGGCGAGCATCGCGCCGAGAATGCCGTTCCACGTCTCTGGCTTCATCATCGTTTCGTTCGGGAACATGCAGCCGTCCCAGCAAACGTGTTCGAACTTCTTCGTCGGGTTGCCGTAGCTGTCGCGCATCCAGAAGCCGGCGTGGTGGGCGATCTTCAGCTTGCCGTTCGTATCGGCCGGAAGGCAGTGGCGGCCGGTCTTGTCGTGCGTGCCGGAGCCTTTGACGGTCGCGTCGTTCTGGGCGACGTGGAAGTCGATCGTCCACGGCCGTAGCGCCGCGGTGAGAGTCGCGAGCGCCGCGTCCAGCTTCGACGGGTCTTTCCAGTCGAAGTTCTCCGGCAGGATGCGGTCCTCCGGGGCGTTGTACCCGAGCGTGTAGAGCAGCGTGTGCGCCATGTCCGCCTGGAAGCCGAGCGTGCCGGGCCGGTCGGTCAGTTCCAGAAGCTGAACCATCCGCTTCCAGCTGTGCATGCCGCCCCAGCAAATTTCGCCCTCGGCGGCGAGGCGTTCGCCGTGATCGGCCGCGACGTCGCACGCCTTGCGGAACGTCTCGGCGATCTTCTTCTGATTGCCTTCGGGGTCCTTGAGCCAGTCGCCCGGCCCGGAGGCCGAGTCGATGCGGACGACGCCGTACGGCCGCACGCCGACCTTGCGCAGCGTGTTCGCAATGCGGCAGCCTTTCCGGACTTGCTCGACAAACTGCTTCCGCTCGGCTTCCGTGCCCATCGCAGAACCGCCGCCGGTCGGCGGCCAGACCGGGGCGACGACCGAGCCGATCACGAGGTTGCGCGATCGGACTTTATCGGCGAGTTTCTTGAGGTCATCGTCCGACGAATCGATATCAACGTGCGGCGCGAACAGGAACAGGTCCACGCCGTCGAACTTGACGCCGTCGACCTGCGCCTTCGCGGTCAGGTCGAGCATCGTATCGAGATCGATGAAGGGCTCGGCTCCCGGGGACCCTTTACCGACCACGCCGGGCCAAGCCGCGTTATGGAGTTTGGGATAGTTGTTCGTGTGCGCCATGGGAGTATCTCTCGTGGTGATGAACTGTCAGCGTTTCTTTTTGTGATCGCCGACCTTCGGCAACGCGCTTCCGTGTACACCCGGCCCGAAGTAGCGCAGCGTTACCAGCGGCTCCGTCCCGGTGTTCGCGATTTTCACGCCGGCCGCCGCCGCGTCGGCGGTCACGAAGTACTCATCCGCGGTTAATTCGCCGAAGCGTATCATGGCCGGCGTCTGGAGGTCCTGCCCGCCGATGGTGCCGCTCCCTTGCACCGCGATCAGGCCGTACGCCCCGGCGTCTTTGATGGTGACGCTCGCGCCGGCATTAATGGTCAGCTCCCGGGCGCTGAACAGTTCATCTCCGGCGACGGTGCCGTAGACGATCCACTTGTCCACCCAGCCTTCGCCCTGTGCGGCGTCGAGCGGCTCCAGGTAGTGACTGTCCTTGAACGACGGGTTGACGTTCGCTTCCCAGTCGAGGGCGTCGACGAGGTAGGCGTTGTCGTTGTGCTTCTCCTTCGGGAAGTCCTTGGTCAGCAGCGACCGCGGCACCGGCCGGCCTTCGACGAGCGACTGATACATGCCGAAAACGTCGCTGCCCCATTGCGGCTCGTAGGTGACGAGCGAACCCGGGGCGTGCAGGACGCACGGCGGGACGAGCCAGCCGGTGCCGGGTTGCAGTCGGTAGGCTTTCGAGTAATTCAGGATGCCGTTATCGCCCTCGTTCCAGCGATCCAGGCAGCGGACGATGTCCTGTTTGGTCGTGCCGGGTTCGAGGCCGAAAAAGGTGTACGGGAAGTTGTTACCCACCGCGTTCAACTGAGGTGGGAAGTAGTACGACTCGGGTTTACCCTGTTGCCCGACGAGTTTCGCCTGGGCGTCGTTCTGGTGCATGTGGTGAGGGATCGGCCCGAGGTTGTCGAAAAACTTGGAATAAACGGGCCAACGCTTGTACTTGTCCCACAGCGATTTGCCGATCAGGCGTTGGCCTTCGAGGCCAATGGCGTCTAAGAGGGTGAAGGCACGTTGGCCGTTGACGACGACGTAGCTGAGCCCCTCATCGGGGACGCGGCCCTCGTTCGCGGCGGGCGTCGTGGAGGCGAACCAGCGTTCGTCGATTCCGCCGCGGTGGGCGCCGTAGGCGTAGATGTTATCCGGGTGCAACTTGATGCGTCGCCCGGGCATGAGGAATGAGCGCGGCACCCAAGTCGGGGCTAATCGCAGAATCCCCTGACCGGCTTCGAGCGCGCTGCGGACGGCCGAGGCGCTGGCCGGCGAGGTCGAAACGGTCGTCATCGGACGCAAACCTCCACGAGGGGTCGATCGTCGGTATCGGTAGCGAGCTTTGCTTGGGGGGTTTTAGCCCGCGCGATTGGCACCCGCAAGGGACAACCCGTTCGCCGCTTGCGGCTATCCGAGCGTGAGGCGCGAAGAATCGGTCATTCATAGCGAACCACTCATAACGGGCCAGTGTCCGGACGGGGAGAGGAGAAACGGACCATGTACACCGATCGGGCGGCGCAGCCGACGGCGGCCCTGGCCTTACCGGACCCGATTCAAACGGAGCTGGTGGCCGAGCGGTTGCAGGCCCGCGGCTGGCGGGTTCTTCGCGCCGGGACGCCCGTCGAGATCCGCCGGCTGGCCGGCCGGCATCGGCTGGACGCCGTCGTGCTGCCAGTCGATTCGCCGGACGAGAGCGGCTGGATCGCATGTGCGAAACTCCGCTGCGCCCGGCCGCGGCTCAAGGTGTTTCTAATGGGCGAGCGGACGCCCGCGGCGCAGCGGTTCGCGCAATTCGTCGGTGCCGCGGGGCTCATCCCGACCGAGGTCGGCGCGGCGCAGCTCGTGGAGACGATCGCGCTGTCGGCGGATACGGTTACGGTTTGAAGAATTCAAAATTCAAAATGAAGAATTCAAAATTGAAGAGTCCCGGAGGGATGCTCGCCTCCGAACTCTTCAATTTTTCATTTTGAATTTTGAATTCTTCACTCCACCTCGAAGATACACTCCACTTCCACGGCGATTCCACCCGGTAGCGCGCTGGTCCCGATCGCGCTGCGGGCGCCGACGCCACTGTCATCGCCGAACACTTCGGCCATCAATTCCGAGAAGCCGTTGATCACCTTCGGCTGGTCGCCAAACTCCGGCGTGGACAGAACCAGACCGAGCGTCTTGATCAGCCGCTTCACCTTGTTGAGCGAGCCGAGCGTCGCCTTGGTCGTCGCAAGGATCGCCAGGCCGGTCTGACGAGCGGCGGCATAACCCTCTTCCGCGGTGATGTCGCCGCCGACCCGGCCCTTGATCATTGTCCCGTCCGGCTTCAGCGGGCCGTGGCCGGAGACGTAGAGCAGATTCCCTTGGCGGACGGCGGTCTTGTACTTCGCGACCGGCTTCGGCGCGGGGGGCAAGGTCAGGTGCAATTCCTGGATGCGGGTGTCCGGCGGAGACGGCATGGCGGCGTCCTCGGCGAGGTGACGGTGGAGGGAACGCCGCTGTTATACCGGCCGTGTGCCGCGGAGGAAACCGGCCGTCAGGCGACCCGTTGCGGCACCTTCTTCTGCGCCGACGGACGTCGCACGGGTCGCGCGATGTCCGGGAGGCGCTGCAACGGCCCGTCGCGAAACGGCGGCCAGCCGGTGGCCAGGAGGAGCGCGTCAAGCGTCGCCGCATCGCTGACCACGCCGTCGCAGACCGCCGCGAGGGCTTCGCGCCTCAGCCGCGCGACGAGTCGTTTAACAATGACGGATTCGTCGAGCACGAGACGTTCGGCGAACGGTTGCGGCCGCGCTCGGCCACGGCCGTAGCGGTAAAAGCCGGCCCCGGTCTTGCGGCCATAATCGCCGCCAAGAACGACGCGGGTTAATGACGAGGGGGGCTCGAACTGGCCGCCGAGTGTCGAGGACATTTCGCCGAGCGTCGCCAGCGCCACATCGAGTCCGATCTCGTCTGCCGTCTCACACGGGCCCCAGGCCATGCCCCAGCGGCGCATCGCCACATCCAGCGTCGCGGGCGACACTCCCTTTTCGATGAGCGCGAGCGCCTCGCGCAGGTAGCCGAGCAGCACACGGCCCAGCGCGCGTCCGGGCCGGTCGGCGACCAATACGCAGGTCCGGCCGTTCGCCGCAAGCCATTCTTGTGTCTGTGTGACCGCGTCGGCATCGGTCGCCGGGCCGGCGGCTACCTCCACACACCGCAGCGCCGCCGCGGGACAGCCGAAGTGCAGGCCGACCAGGCGTCCCGGCCGGCAGAGCGCGCTTTGCAGTGAGCGGACGGTGAACGCCGTCGTTGTCGTCGCCAGGACGGCTGATTGGCTGACGCGAGGCTGCACTTCGGCGAGGACGTGCCGCTTCGTCGCACGGTCTTCGCCGACCGCTTCGATCACCAGTTCCGCGCCGGCGAACCCGTCCCATGAATCGCTGCAAAAAATGCCGTCGAGCTTAGAGCGGGCGTCGGCGGCGGGAAGCAATCGTCGCTCCACCGCGTCGTCGAACTGT
>DATJGQ010000508.1:0-6120 GCA_035494815.1 Gemmataceae bacterium | reverse complement strand
CCCGCACCGCGGCCAACTTGAATTCCGGCATGCGGCTGACCGGGTCGAGCGCGGCGCTCGTCAGGATGTTCGCCGCCTGCTTGCCGCCCCAATGGAACGGCGCGAACAACACGTCCGGCCGCACGTCAGAAGTCACCTCTGTGACGAACTCGACTTTGCCGCGGCGGCTCTCCACCACGACCCGCCCGCCCGTGCACACGCCCAGCCGTCGCGCCAGTGTCGGATGAATCTGCACTCGCGCATGCGGTTGAGCGGCGTTGAGCTTCGCTACCATCCGCGTCTGGGCGCCGGAGTTATAATGCTCCTTGTACCGCCCGGTCGTGAAGTAGAGCGGAAAGTCAGCGTCCGGCTCTTCGCCAGCCGGTCGATGAACCACGGCGTGAAACCGCGCCTTGCCGTCGGAGTGCGCGAAACGGTCGGCGAACAGTCGCGGCGTGCCGGGATGCTGCTCGCTCGGGCACGGCCAAAAGACGCCGTCGTCGCGGTCGATGCGGTCGTAGGTAATGCCCGCATAATCCGCCGGTCCGCCCGCCGTCGCCCGGCGAAACTCCTCGAACACGTCGTGGGGACTCTGGAAGGCGAACTTATCGCCGCAACCAAGGCGGGCGGCGAGTTCGCGGAGGATGTCGACGTCGCCCCGGACGCCTTTGGGCGGCCGGGCGACGACGCGGCGGCGGATCACGCGCCCCTCCAGGTTCGTCAGCGTTCCTTCCTCCTCCGCCCACTGGTACACGGGCAGCACGACGTGGGCGTGCTCGGTCGTCTCGTTCGCGAATGCGTCGCAGACGACTAACAACTCGAGCGACCGCAGCCGTTGTTCAATCCGCCCCGCGTGCGGCGACGCGACGGCGACGTTCGAGCCCATCACCAGCAGGCCGCGAATTTCCGTTTCGTTAGAGCCGCGACCGGAGGAGATCGGGCGGCCGTTCCCTGACTCTCCCGACTCCGGAATCGAATCGAGGATTTCGAATGCGCTCTTGCCTTTCCGCGGTAGACTCGCCGGGTCTACTCCCCAGACCTTCGCGATCGCCGCCCGATGTTCCTCGACTTCGATCGAGCGATAACCCGGGAGTTGATCGGCCTTCTGCCCGTGTTCGCGGCCGCCCTGGCCGTTGCCCTGTCCCGTCAGGCAACCGTAGCCGCTCGCTGCCTTGCCGACTTTGCCGAGCGCGAGTGCCAGATTGATGAAGGCAAGGACCGTATCGACGCCCTTGCTCTGCTGCTCGGGCCCTCGGCCCGTTAGGACCATGGCGCTCTCGGACTTAGCCAACCACCGCGCCGCCTGGCGAAGTTGCGACTCGCTTACGCCGGTCAGTCGTTCGACGTGGGCCGGGTGATAGGTCAGCACCGCGCGCCGAACCAAGTCGAACCCGGTGGTACGCGCGGCGATGTACGCGCGGTCGATCAGTCCTTCCTCGATCGCGAGATAAAGCAGGCCGTTGGCGAGGGCGAGGTCACTACCGGGAGTCGTTTGCAAGAACAAATCGGCGGCGCGAGCGGTGGCGGTCCGACGCGGGTCGGCGACGATCAGTTTGCCGCCGACCGCCTTTTGCCGCTCGAAGTGTTGCATGATCGGGGGCAGCGTGTCGGCCACGTTGGAGCCGACCAGCAGGACCACATCCGCCTCGGCGATGTCGGCGACCGGGAACGGCAGTCCGCGGTCGATGCCGAAGGCGCGATTGTGTGCGGCAGCGGCGCTGGACATGCAGTAGCGGCCGTTGTAATCGATATGCGGCGTCCCCAACGCGACGCGGGCAAACTTGCCGAGCAAATAGGCCTTTTCGTTCGTCAGTGCCCCGGAACCGAACAGGCCGATCGCCGCCGGGCCGTGATCGCGGCGGATCGACCGAAGTCGTTCGGCCACGAAGTCCAGGGCCTCGTCCCAAGCCGCCGCCGTCAGTTCGCCGCCCGCGCTACGGATGAGCGGCGTCATCAGTCGTCGCGGATGCGATAGAAGTGCCGGCGCGGTCCAGCCCTTGATGCACAGTTGCCCATTGTTGACCGGGAAGTTCGGGTCGCCCATCACGCCCGGCGTCGTCCCGCCGAAGTCGTCGCCCATGAGCATGCCGCACTGGTACGAGCAGTACGGGCAGTGCGTCCGCACCGCGAGCGGCGGCAAGTCGAGCGTCGGCAGCGCGGTCGGCACAAGGGCGGCTCCCTAGCTCGGCGTGACCGTCAGGTGCACGACGCCGCGGCGCACTTCGACAGGGTAGGTGGCGATGCTGCAGACGGTCGCCTGATCGCACGCGCCGGTCGTCGCGTCGAACCGGTACGTGTGCAGCGGACAGACGACCGACTCGCCAACGATCATGCCGTCGGCGATCGGCCCGTTCTTGTGCGGGCAGACGCCGTCCACGGCGAAGACGCGGCCGGTGCGGCTCTTGAAGACGGCGATCCGTTTGCCCGCGACGTCGAACCCGCGGCCCAGGCCGGTCGGGATGTCGTCAAGATGACAAAGCGCGATCGTTGATGAAGTCATTGTCTGCACGGATCGTCCCTCAAGTATTGCCGCTTGCGGCTATGCGGGCGTGTCCTTTGGACACGCCCGCATAGCCGCAAGCGGCTTAACTCACCAAGGGCAGCGGAATACTCCGCACGTCCTCGAACTGACCCGCGTACGCCGGCCGGTCGCGCTCCAGCCACGGGTCCACGTAGGCGTCGATCGACGCCTGGATGTCGCGGTCCAACCGATCGCAGATGCCGAGCGAGTCGTTGAGCAGGATGTCGCGCAACGTGTCGATGCCGATCCGCGGGACGAAGTCGTAGGTCCGTTCCAGCCACTTGCCGTTCTCGCGGTAGTACTGCATGAACCGGCCGATGATCCGGAGCGCCTCGTCCTTGGTCTGCACCCGGCAGAGGATGTCGTACTTGCGGACGCTCGCGCCCGCGGCGCCGCCGATGCCGATTTCCCACTCGCCGCCTTCGGTGGCGACCACGCCGATGTCCTTCACGGTCGCTTCCGCGCAGTTCCGCGGGCAGCCGGAAACGGCCATCTTCAACTTCGCCGGGAATTCGATCCCCTGGAACCGCTTCTCGATGTCGATGCCGAGGCCGGTGGAGTCGTTGGTGCCGTAGCGGCAGAAATCCGTGCCGACGCAGGTCTTGCAGGTGCGGAACGCCTTCGTGTAGGCGTACCCGCTCGGCATGCCCAGGTCGCGCCAGACGTCGGGCAATTGCTCCTTGCGAATGCCGAGCAGGTCGACACGTTGCCCGCCGGTGAATTTGACCATCGGCACGTTGTACTTGCGGGCCACTTCGCCCAGGCGGATCAGTTCCTCCGGCGACGTCACGCCGCCGTAGATACGTGGCACGACCGAGAAGGTGCCGTCTTTCTGGATGTTGGCGTGGACGCGGTCGTTGATGAAGCGGGCGTCGCGCTCGTCCTCGTACTGGTCGTTCCAGAGTGATTTCAACAGGCTGGCCAGGCCGTTTTTGCTCTTCGGATCCTCGCCGGTACCGAGGTCGCGGAGCACCGCGGAGACGCTCTTGAGGCCGCGCCGGCGGATCTCGGCGACGAGAGCCGGCTTATCCATCGGAACCGCCGGCACGTACCAGGCTTCCGACGGATCGGCCTTGACCACTCCGGCGATCGCCTCGATGAGGCCTTTGACGAGGGTCTTACACGACCCGCAGCCGGTGCCGGCGCGCGTCGCCTTGCCGACGGCATTGACGGTACACGAGCCGGCGCGGATCGCAGTACAAATCGTGCCTTTGCTAACGCCGTTACAATCGCAGACTTGTTGTGTGTCCGGCAAATCGGCGAGTGACACGGCGACTCCCGGGGCTTGTCCCGCCGGGACGCCGAAGAATAGTTCCATCCGCCGGTCCGGGGCCGGCTCGCCCCGGAGGAACCGCTGCGTGAGCGTGTCGGCCGGCGTGAGGTCGCCGAGAAGACACGCGGCGTTCACCTTGCCGTCGCGCAGGATCGCCTTCCAGTAAATGTTGCGGCCCGGCTCGCTGTACTGCACGATCTCGTCCGTCGGCTGCACGTCGCTGACGCGGCCCATGCTCGCCAGCTCGACGCCCATCACCTTGAGCTTGGTCGCCAGTTTCGAGCCGGCGTACGTAGGCACGGAGTCCTGGCCCGTAAGAACCCCGGCGAGCACTTTCGTCTGTTCGAAGAGCGGCGCGACGAGGCCGTAGATCATACCGCGGTGTTGGGCGCACTCGCCCACGGCGTACACGTCCATGTCGCTCGTCCGCAGCTGATCGTCCACGACGATGCCGCGATCGCAGACCAGGCCGGCCTCCTTGGCCAGTTCGACGTTCGGCCGGATCCCGGCCGAAATGACGACCATGTCGGCGGGGATTTCGATGCCGTCCTTGAACCGCACGCCGATGACGCTCGGGTTGCCGAGCAGGTTCGTGGCCGTGGTCGCCGTGTAGACTTTGATGCCCAGCCGTTCGATCGTCTGTCGCAAGACCGTGCCGCCGGCGTCGTCGAGCTGCACGCCCATCAGCCACGGGGCGACTTCGAGGATCGTCACCTCGACGTTGTGTGTCATCAGCCCCTTGGCCGCTTCCAATCCCAGAAGTCCGCCGCCGATGACCACGGCCCGCTTGCACTGCTTGGCGTAGTCGGCGATGTCGCGGCAGTCGTCGAGCGTGCGGAAGACGAACACGCCGCGCAGCGTCGTCCCCTGGATCGGCGGGACGAACGGCCGCGAGCCGGTGGCGATCACCAGCCGGTCATACGGCACGGCCAGGTCGTCGTCGGCAAACACCACCTGTTCGGCACGGTCGATGCGGGTCACCCGCCGGCCGGCGTGCAGCGTAATGCCGTTCTCCTCGTACCAGTCGAGCGGGTTGAGGAAAATCTCTTTCGGGTCCTGGCTGCCGTTGAGGACGTTCGACAGGAGGATGCGGTTATAGTTGCCGTACGGTTCGTCGCCGAACATGGTGACGTCGAACCGGTCGCGGTCGAGGGCGAGCACGTCCTCGACCAGCCGCGCGCCGGCCATGCCGTTGCCAATGACGACGAGCCGGAGACGGGGGCGGGGCATAATAATGGCGGCTTACTCCGAGATGCGGCCCAGCGCAAACGCCAAACCCGCCGTCGGCGCGCACCGGGAGAGGGGCCCTCACCGCGCGGACCTTCCTCGCGGCGACGGTCGTGGTGCGACCCGTCGGTCGGGTGATGCGAAATATCCGTCAGCCCAATTGCCAATTCCGTGCCCCGAAATGAACGAAACGTGAGGAATTGTGACCATGAATGGATAACGCCCTGATAATGCGAGTGTTACGTCAGTCCGTTGCGAATCATGTACCGACCCATGTCGGGGCCCGGCCGCACGACCTTGCCCGCACGCCGGGCACGGGACGCTCATGAGCGAGGCAAGGTTGGCGTCCGCGAAACGGCGAGCAGCCGTTACAATCTTGGAAGTCCGTGGCCGTTGCGAGTAACGTGCATGCCCGCCGTCGACCGTTCGCCCTGGCGCCGTTTTTTGGCAGTCGCCCTACCCGTCTTCCGGTCGGAGATCCGCTGGAAGCTATGGGGTGGGCTGGCGCTCGTGATCGGGTGCTTGCTCGCCATGAGCGGGCTCAACGTCTTCAATAATTACGTCAACCGCGATTTCTTCACCGCGCTGGAGCAGAAGCAGTCGAACCGATTCGCTCTGGCGGCGGGCATCTACCTGGCGGTGTTTGTCGTCAGCACCGCCGTCGTCGTCCTCAAGCAGTACACGGAGGAACGGTGCGGCCTGCTCTGGCGGCAATGGCTGACCACTTACCTGCTCGATAAGTATCTCGCCGATCGTGCCTACCTCCGCGTGGACCGGCAGGAAGACGTGGACAACCCCGACCAACGGCTGACCGAAGACGTCAAGACGTTTACCGCCACCACCCTCTCGTTCGGGACAATCCTGCTCAATTCGGCGCTGACGATGTTCGCCTTTTTGGGCGTGCTCTGGTCGATCACCCCCTGGCTGGTGCTGACTGCCGTTGCCTATGCCGTATTCGGGACGCTGATGACCGTGCTGATCGGCCGGCGGTTGGTGAACTTGAACTACCTCCAGCTCAAGAAAGAGGCCGACCTGCGCTATCGCCTCGTCCAGGTCCGGCAGCAGGACGAACTGATCGCGCTCAACCGCAGCGAGCCGTCCGAGCGGGGCGACGTCGTGC
>DATJGQ010000507.1:0-2457 GCA_035494815.1 Gemmataceae bacterium | reverse complement strand
CGGGCCGGCGTGAATCGGCCGTTGCGGGACAGGAGAGCGTCGAGGTTCACCCCTTTGACGTACTCCATGACGATGCACGGGCCCATCGGGTCGCTGACCGAGGCGTCGTAGAGCGCGACCGCGTACGGGTGCGTGAACCGGGCCATCATGTTCATTTCCCGCTGGAACCGCTCGCGGAACTTCAAGTCCGCGGCGATGTGGTCGTGCATCACTTTGACGACCACCTGGCGGTCGAGGTCGATCTGGCGGCACAGGTAGACACGCCCCATGCCGCCCTCGCCGAGCAGGCGCGTGGATTCATACCGGCCGAGAAAGATGCGTCCGATCATCGCAGTATTTGTCCTGCAATTAGGGCGGAACGGGAGTTCGGTTTCAGGCCCGTTCCAACTCTAGCTCACGTTAGCGGTTGCCGCCAGTCGCGGGCGGCCAAGCCGGCACAAGGTTTGCGGCCGAGTCTTATCCGGAGTCCCAATCCCTGACGGAAAGGACGGTTCCGCTATGAGCGCAATTCTCACTCGGGACGAGCTGAAAGCCAAAATTGACCACGGTGACGACTTCAAGCTGGTCGAAGCCCTGGCGGAGGACGCCTACAACGACTGGCACCTGCCGGGGGCGATCAACGTCCCTGCCAGCAGGGTCCGCGAGTTGGCCCCCAAGATGCTGCCGGACAAAAACGCCGACATTGTCGTGTATTGCGGCAGCTTCACCTGAGGGGCGTCGGAGAAGGCCGCCCGTGAATTGGCGGCCATGGGGTACACGAACGTCCGCGACTACAAGGGGGGCAAGAAGGAGTGGAAGGAGTCGGGGTTGCCGACAGTGAGCGGGGCAGTCGGAGCCAAATGACGAATTCAGCCGAATGCCCCACCAATGACGAAGGAATGTCGAATTTACAATGACGAATGACGAACGGCCGCCGGCGGCAGGACGGGTTCGTTTTTCGTCATTTGGTATTCGACATTCCTTCGTCATTGGTGGGGCATTGGTGGTGCATTCGTCATTTTCTGATATCGTCCCGATTCCCGGTCACAACGACGAGCGCCGCTCGGCGATGGCGGTCGTCGCGCAGTTCGGCGCCCCGGCGTACATGCGGCGGGCGAACCGCGTCGAGGCGGTGTTCGAGAATCTGATCGACCGGCTGCGACTTCGCCGCGAGGAATTGCTCGGCGGCGTTCGCCTACATCTTCTGTCACTGCTCGAAGTCGCCGGCTCACTCGCCGCCGTGCGGCCGTTCTTCAGCAATGGGCAGTTCACTGCATACAGTGAGTTGGTCACCCACTTCGGCCTGAGTGAGCGGCCGCCGACGCCCGTATCACCGCGGCGGCTGCGGCGGGCCCTGCGCGAGTTGGCCGCGAGCGTCGCTCGGTTCAATCGCCGTTGGCTCAAGTGCGTGTCCGAGGCCGACCTGTCGGAAGTGAACGCCGAGCGCGAGGGTTATAATCGGTGGTATCTGTTGGAGAAGGAGTGCGCCGTCGGCGTGATCCGGGCACGACAGGGATTCCAGCCGCTGCCGCCAGTCACGAGCGCCGATGTGCTCCGTGAATTGCCGCAAATTCCGGAAGGTGCCGACTAAAAGTCCCCCACCGCCTCGCCGTTCGCTCGCGTCAGCAACGCCGCCATCGTGCCGACTGTGATCGTCTCGCGCAGGAACCGCACCGAGCCGTCGCCGAAGACGAAATTGGCGCCGCCGCTGTGGAACGAGTACACCTCCTCGTTGTTCCAGCAGTTCATCGCCATCGTGCGGGTCGAGGCGGTGTTGCCGGCGGTGCCGGAGTTGACCGGGTCGGCGGGATTACAGCCGTCGAAGACGAACGGCGTGCGGTGGTCGGCCCAGATGCCGGCACTCGCGACCTGCCGGCCGGTCACGCGGCCCATGGCGTATTCGTCCGGGTTGCCGCACGACTCGATGAAGAGCAGTGTGTTCGAGGTTCCGTCCGCGACCTGACTGATCGGCAATATCACGTTGGGCTGCAGCATCGTCGAATAGTTGCTCGGCGTCGGCGCGAGGACCGTCGCCGTGTTGATCGTGCTGCGGATGCGGACGATGACCGTGTAATCCGTGACATAACCCTCGACCGTGCCGCCGCCGAAACTGCTCGTCGTGAACGACCGCAGTCGATTGGTCCCCGATGGCGTGGACGGGCAGAAATAGAGGTTGACCGGGTTTTTGAGCGCGTTGCGGTTCTGACCGATCTGCCGCCAGTCCTGCGATTGGTCGAAGAGCTTCTGCAGCGCCTCCTGCTCGACGTACGGCAGGATGATCGCGTTGACGCTGCGCGGCTGCTGGTTGGCGGGCGGCGGGGCCGGATCGGGCGGGGTGTAGTCGGCGATCGGCGTATAGCAGGCGGGCGGCAGGGCGTTGTTCGCCGATTCGTAGTTGTGGACGGCGAGGCCGATTTGCTTGAGGTTATTCATCGACTTCGAGCGATTGGCCGCCTCGCGCACCTTTTGCACCGCGGG
>DATJGQ010000506.1:0-2783 GCA_035494815.1 Gemmataceae bacterium | reverse complement strand
CGTCGCGGCTAACCGTTTAGCCGCGACGCGCAGCGGAGCGCGGGCAGAATCACCCCTGCACCGGCATGCAGACCTGCTCCAGCAGCCGCTCGCACTTCTCCTGGATCAGGTCGGCGAGGTTCGGCAGTGGCTGACCGTCGGGCAACGACTCGGTCAGCGCGGCGAGCCAGCGCGGGAAGCTTGACAGCACCGCGAAGCTGTCCAGACTCAGCGGCTCCAGACGGGCGTGACGGCCGCGCTTCTCCGCGTCGGCCCAGAGCGCCTTGCTCTTGCCGGAGAGAGTCAGGTCGTCTTCGGGCCGCAGCAGGATCAGGTGATCGAGCAATGCCGGCTCGCTGTCCATGGCGGCGAGCTTGATTTCGAGATCCTTCGGTTTGCCGGGGCCTTTCGCGAGGAACAGGCCGATGCCGACCTTCCACGGCGTGCCGTCCTTGCAGGCCCAGTGCGCGATCGTCAGCACGCCGTAGGTCGGGTGCTCGCCGAAGCTCCATTCGCCGACGACGTGCTGCAACCGCCACGGGCCGACCTTCACGCCGTGCTCGTGACAGACCTGCAGGAACGTGCCGAGGCCGGCCTGCAGTTCGCGGGTCGCGCCCGTGAGGGCGCCCTCGGGTTCCAGGCGACGGCGGGCGCTCCGCTGTTCCTGGTTCCAGAGTTCGCCGAGCGCCTCGAATGATAACGGCGAGCCGACGGGTTTATCCCGTCGGTCTTCCGACTCAGCACCAGCGGGGTGGCCGACGAAAGGGAGGGCGGCCCTCGTCCGCTCGACGACGGGGTCGGGCGTCTCGTCGGTGACATATTCGGTGATGCGGGAGTCGGCGGATTGCACGACGGCGACGGACTTGACGCGCATCTCCGCGGCGGCGTCTTTCGGCGGCGCGGGCGGTTCGGGGGTCTCGGGGGCCGTGTAGCCGAAGTCCGGAAGAACTGGCTTGGTGGAATCGGTCGGGGGCGGGGTCGCGCTCCGCTGCGCGTCGCGGCTAAACGGGGTGTCGGTCAAGCGTGGCTCGCTCCGGCCCTCGTCGGTGCCGAAGACGACGTGGTCGAACAGGTGGCGGAACTGGATCAGCATGTCGCGGAGCGTCGGCTCCGTCCGGGCGATGCGGATCACCTGCTCGTCGGTGAACGGGAAGATCGGCGGCAGGTCGCCCGCGTCGGGCAACTCGTCGAACGTCGGACGCAATCGCGCCTCGACCACCTGGCGGGCGAGTTCGGGGGCCGGAGCTTCCAACCGCAGCGCCTTGATCGTGCCGAACTTCGGCAGGTGCACCGGGTTGTTGAGGCGGTCCTGGATGTACCCGTCGAGCGACGGCACGAAGCGATTCCACAGGCCGCGCTCGGCAAAGACCAGGAAACAAAGGCCGTCGAGCTGGTGCATCGCCTGGACGATGCCGGCGAAGAACGCCTCGGCGATCTTGTGCGCGTCGTCGGACCGGCGGGCCAACAGCAGGTCTTCGAGCTGGTCGAATGCGACCACGACGGGGATCTTGAGCGTGCGGAAGACGTCGGTCAGCACCTTGAACAGAGCAAGCACAAGGTCCTGCCGCGACGGGCGGACGTTGAACGGCAACTCCGCGAAGCCGTAGGTCAGGAACTGCGCGAGTTCCGCCTCGTCGCCGAGCAGGGCTGCCCGGCAGAAGCCCTGGCCGATCGCGCGTCTCATGAGACCGGCGGTGTTGTGCGTCTCGGTCCGTTCGAGGTAGGCGGCGATGACGTCGAGTGCCTTTTCCGGGGCGAGGCCGGCTTCGTGGATCGCCCGCTTCACGCTCATCGGGGCGCGGGTAACGATCGCTCGGGCAGTGAGCGTGTCGATCAGCCAGGCGGCGCGCTCGGTATTCTTGCCGCCGCCAATACCGAGTCGGCGGGCCCATTTGCTCAATCCCTGCGCGGGGAAGAGGGCGACGCGCTCCGCGGCGGGCATCTCGCCGAGCGCCCGGCCGAGCAGCCGGCGGGCCAGTTCGTCGCCGACATAGTCGAGGGGACGGACGCCTTTTTGCCGGCCGCCGCCGAGCAGCGTGTCGATGATCTGGAACAGCAGGTATTCTAGGAAGTCACTGTCCTTCTGATAGACGCCGGGGGTGACGAGCAGTTGCCAGGCGCCCTCCGTGCCGTGTTTAATCGAGTGCAGCAGATGAGTCTTGCCGGCGCCCTTGTTGCCGAGGACGGGGACGACCTCGGAGTGCGCGGTCGGGTCGGAGCGGTAGAGGTCCATGACTGCGAGGAGTTGGTCGCGCTCCGGGGCGAACAGTTCGGCGACGTGGTAGCGGGCGCAGACCTCGTCGTCCGGGTTGCGGGCGAAGTAGTTGCGGAACGGGTTGCCCGAGCGGCGCAGCGCCTCCAGGGCGCGATCGGTCAGTGGTCGAGCGGTGACGGCGGCGGACATGGAAATCCCTCCGTGGATCGTGAATCGTGAATCGTGATTCGTGAATCGTGAATCGTAAATTCGGCTACGCCGGGGCGGAAATGGAGTCAGATCGGTTGCGGTCGCTAGTCCGCAAAAACGATCCACGATCCACGATCCACGAATCACGATTTCTCAAGCTTGCGTAGTATGCGACTTCATGGCCGACCAACAGGGCGAACGCCGGTTCCGGCAGGGCGTAGAGCGGGCCGGTCCACGGGTGCAGGTAGACGCGTTCGCGGTCGTGCATCTCACGCAGGTCGTCGTGGAAACGGCCGATGGTCAGATCGGGGTGCGCGTCGCGGAGGCGGCGAAACAGTTCCGGCAGCGGGCAGTCGCCGGGGGCGGATTCGTGCCAGCGAGACAGATGCTCGCAGAGGTC